>NZ_DFQP01000042.1:0-7726 GCF_002377845.1 Microbacterium sp. UBA3486 | reverse complement strand
CGGGTGCGGTGGCCGTGCGGCGCAAGCGCACGGCATGAGCCGTCGGAGGGGGCGCGCGCGTGCGCTCGTGTGCCCCCTCCGGCGGCCGGACGGTCACGTGCCCGCCGCTCCGCGTGAATCATCTGCAGCGGAGGATGCGCGCAGGGCACCGGCACCGCTAGACATGGGGGAGGCGCGGAAGGACCGCGCGCGGAGGGCCGTCGATGAGCATCGCATTCCTGCTGACCACCCTGGTGATCGTCGCGACGCCGGGGACCGGTGCCGTCTACTCGATAGCGGCGGGCATCTCGCGAGGGCGCCGAGCCGGAGTCATCGCCGCGTTCGGCTGCACCCTCGGTGTCATCCCGCACATGATCGCCGCGATCACGGGGCTCGCAGCGATCCTGAACGCCTCCGCGATCGCGTTCGAGACCATCAAGTGGCTCGGCATCGCCTATCTGCTGTTCCTCGCCTGGCAGACCATGAGGGACAAGTCGTTGATCCAGGCCGACGAGAATGCCGCCCCGCTCTCGTCCTGGCGTGTGATCCGCACCGCTGTCCTCATCAACGTGCTCAATCCCAAGCTCACGATCTTCTTCTTCGCCTTCCTGCCCCAGTTCGTCCCGGCCCAGACGCCGAACGGCACCTGGCAGATGGTCGGGCTCAGCCTGATGTTCATGGCGCTCACGTTCGTGGTCTTCGCGCTGTACGGCGTCTTCGCGGCCACCATGCGTGCCCAGGTGCTGGGGCGACCGAGGGTGATGACGTGGCTGCGCCGCTCCTTCGCCGCGACGTACGTGCTCCTGGCCGGACGTCTCGCGCTGGAGACCCAGTAGCCTGCTCGGGACGCCTCGTCGTGAGCAGGCCTCCGGACGGCGTGAGGCCGTGCCGCGGTGTCGGTGCCGACGCCTAGACTCATAGGGCCATGACCGAAGCTCCTCTCATCGTCCCCTCCACCGCCGGTCCTCGCTCGTCGGGAGCCCCGGGGCAGGACGATCTCCTCGCCGGCCTCAACCCTCAGCAGCTCGAGGCCGTCACCTACCGCGGCCCGGCGCTGCTCATCGTCGCGGGCGCCGGATCGGGCAAGACGAGCGTGCTCACCCGCCGCATCGCCTCGCTGTTGCGGGCCCGAGAGGCATGGCCGAGCCAGATCCTCGCGATCACCTTCACCAACAAGGCCGCGGGCGAGATGCGCGAGCGTGTCGAAGGGCTGATCGGCGATGCCGCCCGTGGCATGTGGATCTCCACGTTCCACTCCGCGTGCGTGCGCATCCTGCGTCGCGAGGCCGAGCAGTTCGGGTACACGAAGTCGTTCACCATCTACGATTCGGGCGATTCGCGGGCTCTCCTCAAGCGCCTGGTCAAAGAGCACGAGGCCGATGCCTACGGGCTCACACCCGCGTCCGTGCAGTCGCGCATCTCGAAGCTGAAGAACGAGCTGTCCGACGCCGAGTCGTATGCGCGTCAGGCCAACATGAGCGACCCGGCCGAGCGCGTCTTCGTCGAGGTCTTCGCCGACTACCAACGGCAGCTGCAGAAGGCCAATGCCTTCGACTTCGATGACCTCATCGGGCAGACCGTGTATCTGTTCCGGGCGTTCCCGCAGGTCGCCGACACCTACCGTCGTCGTTTCCGTCACATCCTGGTCGACGAGTACCAGGACACGAACCACGCGCAGTACTCGCTGATCCACGAGCTCACGCGCCCCGTGTCCGGTGCTGCCGGTGCCGCGCCGGATCCGTATGCCTCCAACGGCATGATGATCTTCGAGCCCGATCCCGCCCCCACGGCAGACGCCGGCGAACCCGGTGCCTCGCTCACCGTGGTCGGCGACTCCGATCAATCGATCTACGCGTTCCGCGGCGCGGACATCCGCAACATCAGCGAGTTCGAGCGTGACTTCCCCGGCGCCCGCGTCGTGCTGCTCGAGCAGAACTACCGCTCGACGCAGAACATCCTGTCGGCGGCGAACGCGGTGATCGGCAACAACTTCGATCGCAAGGACAAGAAGCTCTGGAGCGACAAGGGCGACGGCGATCCCATCATCGGTTTCACCGGCTACTCGCAGCACGACGAGGCGCAGTTCGTGGCTGACGAGGTCGAGGCCCTGCACCGCGCCGGCATGCCCTACTCCGAGATGGCGGTGTTCTACCGCACCAACTCGCAGTCCCGTGCGCTGGAGGAGATCTTCATCCGCTCGGCGGTGCCGTACAAGATCATGGGCGGCACCAAGTTCTACGATCGCGCCGAGATCAAGGACGCGCTCGCCTACCTCGTCGCCGTCGCGAACCCGGCCGACGAGATGTCGGTGCGCCGCATCCTGAACAAGCCCAGGCGCGGCATCGGCGACGTCACGGAGACGGCCATCGCACGGTTCGCCGAGGAGCACGGGATCAGCTTCCGCGATGCGCTGTCGATGCCGGGTCAGCTCGGGGTCGGGCCGAAGATCCAGGCGGCGATCGGGCAGCTCGACGCGGTGCTCGCTGAAGCCGCCGCCATCCTGACCCCCGCGAGCGGCGAACTGCCTCCCCCCACCGCGGTGGCCGACGGCCTGAGCTTGTTGCTGGGCAAGAGCGGATACCTGGACGCCCTGCGTGCGAGCCGCGATCCTCAGGACGAGGCGCGCGTGGAGAACCTCGACGAATTCGTCGCGGTGGCTCGTGATTTCGCGCGCAACAACCCGGAGGGCACGATCGTCGACTTCCTCACCGAGGTCGCTCTGGTCTCGGATGCCGATGACCTCGACGACGAGTCGGGCTCGGTCTCGCTCATGACCATGCACACGGCGAAGGGCCTGGAGTACGACGCCGTGTTCGTCACGGGCGTCGAGGAAGATCTCATCCCGCACCGCATCTCGGCCGGCGAGCCCGGGGGGCCGCAGGAGGAACGCCGTCTCTTCTACGTGGGCATCACGCGTGCGCGCAAGCGTCTGCACCTCTCTCTCGCGATGACGAGGGCGCAGTTCGGCGAGGTCACGGTCGCGATGCCCAGCCGCTTCCTGCAGGAGATCCCGGCGGGCCTGATCGACTGGCGACAGTCTCCGGGCGACGTGAACTCGCGCGGGGGGATGCAGTCGCGCGCACTGAACGCGCGTCGCCAGGGCGGCTTCGGCGGCTCGGGCTCGGGCTCGGGCGATCGTTTCGCGGTGAAGTCGCTGCCGGGTCGAGACTCCCTGAAGCCGCTGTCGACGGCGATGGACAAGTTCCCCAACCGGGTCACGGCCAAGATGCGCGACAACGGTGATCTCGAGCTCGCCGCCGGCGACCGCATCCGTCACGTCGACTTCGGCGAAGGGCGGGTGGATGCGGTGACGGGCGAGGGTGCCAAGCGCATCGCTCACGTGCGATTCGACTCGGCGGGGCAGAAGAAGCTCCTCATCAAGGTCGCGCCGATCGAGAAGATCTAGCCCACCGCAGGTGTTTCCGCCTCGGCGAAACACCGACCGGATTGCCGGTTAGGCTGGCTCATATGGCCCTCTTCTCCCGCCGCAAGAAGTCCGGTGACGATGTCGTCGCCCCCACCGCCGAGGCTGTCGCGATCGATAGCGCGCCGAACGACACCACGCAGAACGGTGCGGGCGCGGTCGCCGGAGAGCACACGACGTCAGAGAGCCCGACCGCCGAGCAGCCCGTCGAAGCGCCTTCGATCGGGATCTCGGTGCAGGCGTTCCGGGGCGTCGGTGCCGAGGCCGGCCCCGAGGTCTCCCTTCCGACGTCCGACGGTCCTTCGAACTCCGACGCCCCGTCCGTCTCGGCGGCGCCCGCCGCGCCGCCGGCTTCTCCCTCTCCGCCCGTTCAGCCCGATGCGCCCCAGGAGCGGCGCCTGCCGCTCGCCTCCGTGCTGCCGCCGGAGCAGACCGAGACCGTCGCCGGCATGAAGGACAATGTCCTCCTGCGTGAGGCCCTCAGCGAGATCGAGGCGGGCGCGACCAACGACCAGCTCCTCGGCGTCATGCGTCAGGCTCTTCAGGGACACCTCTACATCCGCGTGAACGGCGATGCGCGTGCCCAGATCAGCGAAGGGAAGGCGCTCTCCGTCGCCGTCGTCCGCGACAGCGAAGACAACCAGTACATGCTGGCGTTCAGCTCGGCCGGCGCGGTACGTGATTCCGTGCAGCTCGAAGCGGACCCGTCGTCGACCTCGGCGGTGGCCCAGCCCGTCACCTCGGTCCTGCAGCAGGTCGTGTCCGGAGATTTCGCCGGCCTCATCGTCGACAACGCGTCGGCCCCGCATCGGGTGGTGTTCCCGACGGAGCTGCTGCAGAAGACGCTCGAGCAGGCCGATGTCGACATGACGGTGAAGAGCATCCTCGCCGCTCCCCGGGAACAGGATTCCGTCGTCAAGGTCGGCGAAGCCCTTGCGACCACGCGGATGTGGGTCGCGGTCAACGACGGCTCCGGCGGTGGCCCCGTCGGCATTGCCGAAGCGCAGACGACCGACGGACGTCGGTTCCTGCAGCTGTTCTCGCACCCGCTCGAGGTCATCGCGCTCGGACGCGGCGACCGCCCGCTCCCGTTCGCGCCGGAGCAGCTGGCGAAGGTCCTCACGAGCCACGCCGACATCGCCGGAGTGATCGTGGACTCGGCCGGTCCGTCGATCGTCGTCGAGCGGGCTGCGCTCACGCCGGTCCTCGTGCTCGCGGTCGACCTCGGCGACTGAACCGACCCGGACACGGACGATTCGGACTCCGCGCACTGTCCGCGTCGGCGGGGTTCCGTCTGTCCGGGCGGCGCTCTAGGGTCGGAGCATGGCCTCAGAACGCGTGACCCTGACCGTCGCCGACTCCGATGGAGAACGCGAGGTCGCGCTGTCCAGCCCGAACCGCGTGGTCTGGCCCGACCTCGGCATCACCAAGGCGGAGCTGGCCGAGTACGTGCAGCTCGTCGCGGTGCCGTTCCTGGCGGCGAACGGCAACCGCCCGGTCTCACTCGAGCGGTTCCGTGACGGCATCGGACCCGCAGGCGGGGCGCGGGCCGAGGGCTTCTTCTCGAAGAACCCGCCCAAAGGTACCCCGGACTTCGTCGACGCGGTGACGGTGACATACAACAGCGGGCGCCAGCATCCGCAGATCGTGTTGAACCGTGCGAGCGCGATCGTGTGGGCCGTGCAGATGAACACGATCGTCTTCCACCCCTGGGCGTCGCTCGCCACTGACGCGGACAACCCCGTCGAGCTGCGCATCGACCTCGATCCGCAGCCCGGTACCGACTTCGCAGATGCGGTCACGGCCGCGCACACCCTGCGCGAGGTGCTGCGCGAGGCGGGTCTGGAGGCGTTCGCCAAGACCAGCGGCAACAGAGGGTTGCACGTGTTCGCGCCGATCGAGCCGACCCACGAGTTCCTGGAGGTGCGGCACGCCGTGATCGCCGCCGGGCGCGAGCTGGAGCGACGGATGCCGGAGCAGGTCACGACGAACTGGTGGAAGGAGGAGCGGGGCGCGCGCATCTTCGTCGACTTCAACCAGGCCAACCGCGACCGCACGATGGCCGGTGCCTACAGTCCTCGCGCGCTTCCCGGAGCGACCGTGTCGACGCCGGTGGCCTGGGACGAGCTCGACGGTCTCGATCCGAAGGTGTTCACGGTGCGCAGCATCCCGAAGCGTCTGGGCGAGGTCGGCGACCCGTGGGCATCGATGCCGCACAACCCTGGCCGCATCGACACGCTGCTGGAGTGGTGGGAGCGCGACGCGCAGAACGGTCTCGGCGAACTGCCCTTCCCGCCGGAGTTCCCGAAGATGCCGGGTGAGCCGCCGCGCGTGCAGCCGAGCAAGAAGGTCGCAGCGAATTGGGACGAGGACGGCACCCCTGCCGAGAAGGAGTGAGGGCTCCCGCTCAGCTCAGGACATCGGCGAGGTCGTAGCCTGCGACCGTGTCCAACTGCTCGTAGGTGCAGGAGCGGGCGTCGCGATCGGGGCGCCAGCGCTCGAACTGCACGGTGTGGCGGAAGCGGGATCCTTCGAGCTGGTCGTAGCGCACCTCGAGCACCCGCTCTGGGCGCAGCCGCACGAACGACACATCCTTCGATCCGCTGAATCGCGACCGCTCGCCCTCGGCGGTCACGGCGTCGCCCGACTCGTCGCGCTCGACCAGCGGGGCGAGCTCTTCGACGAGCTCCTGCCGACGGGCATCGCTCCACGCGGCCACGCCGCCGACCTGGTGGAGCTCCCCGTCGTCGCCGTACAGCCCGACCAGCAGGGAACCCACTCCCGATCCGGACTTGTGGATGCGATAGCCGAGCGCGACGACGTCGGCGGTGCGGGCGTGCTTGATCTTGAACAGAGTGCGCTTTCCCGGCGCGTAAGGCTGGTCGAGCGGCTTCGCGACGACACCGTCGAGCCCTGCCCCTTCGAACTCGGCGAGCCAGCGCACCGCGGCCTCGCGATCGCGGGTCGTGCGGGTGATGTGCAGCGGGTGTCCGACGCCCTCCATGAGGGTCTCGAGGCGTGCGCGCCTCGTCTCGAACGACTGTGCGAGCAGGTCGTCGATTCCGACGGCGAGCAGATCGAACGCGATGAACATGGCTGGGGTCTCGACGGCGAGCTTCGCGACGCGTGAGGCGGCGGGGTGGATGCGCTGGCTGAGGGCCTCCCAGTCCAGGCGCTGTGAGCCGTCCGGCCCGGTGGCGACGACGATCTCGCCGTCGAGCAGGCACGGTTCCGGAAGCAGCTGGGGGATCACGTCGACCAGTTCGGGGAAGTAGCGGGTCAGCGGCTTGGCGCCTCGTGACCCGATCTCCACCGTCTCCCCGTCCCAGGCGATGAGTCCACGGAAGCCGTCCCACTTCGGCTCGTACAGCAGTCCGCCCGGCGTCTTCGCGGGGTCGGGGACGGCCGGCGCCGCCTTGGCGAGCATCGGCGCGGGGATGTCGTAGCGCATGCTCCCATCCTGGCCGCCGATGATCCGCGGCGGAAGGGGAGGACGATCAGCCGAAGAGGTCGGTCAAGGTGGCGGGTTCTCCGGCATCCCGCAGCGCCGTGCGGGCGGCATGCCAACCGGCCATCCCGTTCACGGAGGGGCCGGGGGGTGTCGAGGCGGACGCCAGGTACACGCCACGCATCGGCGTGCGCCACGGGGAGGGGGAGAGAACCGGGCGCCGGAGCGCCTGGCGCATGTCGAAGACGCCACCGGAGATGTCGCCACCGATCTCCGTGGGGTTGATCGCCTCGCGCGACGACGCCGGGACGGCGTGGTGCGCGAGGACGAGGTCGCGGAAGCCCGGAGCGAAGCGCTCGACCTGGGTGGTGATCAGCTCGGTCGGGTCGAGGTCCGAGCCCGGGGGCACGTGGATGTACGCCCAGAGCACGGCCTTCCCCGCGGGGGCGCGTGAGTCGTCCAGTACCGATGGCTGCACGGCGAGCACGTACGGGCGCTCATCCACGCGTCCGGCGGCGACGGCGTTCTCACTCGCCCACACCTCGGCACGGGTGCCGCCCAGATGCACGGTCGGGGCCGCTGCCACGTCGGCGTTCGTCCACGGGATCGGGCCGTCGAGGGCGAAGTCGACCTTCGCGGCTCCGGGCCCGTACCGGTACGAGCGGAGGGCCCGTGCGTAGCCGGCGGGCACGTCGGGATGCGTGAGGGCGAGGCGCGGCGAGGTGTTGAGCAGCAGCAGGTCGCCCTGCTGCGGGTCGCCCCAGTCCAGGGCACCGAGATCGGAGACGGGGGTGCCCGCCTCGATCGTTCCGCCGTGCTGCTCGATGTCGGCGACCATCGCGTCGGCGATGCGCTGCGCACCTCCGCGCGGGTAC
>NZ_DFQP01000025.1:0-44278 GCF_002377845.1 Microbacterium sp. UBA3486 | reverse complement strand
CGATGTCGTCCGGCGATCGCAGGCCCTTCTGCGGGCCGAACACCGCGGCGGCACCGCGCGGACCGGTGAGCGGATTGGTGACGTCGGTGAGCACGCGCACCTCGGGTGCCGGGCGCAGGGCGGTCAGATCCGCCGATGCGACGGAGGCGAGCCCCCGCGCGCCGCGGGGAACCGGCGCCCCAGCGGCATCGAGGAACAGCGCACCGAGCGCCGAGAGCATCCCGGTGCCACCGTCGGTGGAGGCGCTGGAGCCGATGCCGACGACGAGTCGCGAGACGCCATGGTCGAGAGCCGCGGCCAGTGCCTGCCCCAGACCGGTCGTGTCGGCATCCCACGGACGCAGCTCGCGCAGCAACTCGATCCCGGAGGTCGACCCGAGATCGATCACGGCCGTGCCCGCCGGGGTATCGCGCGTCGGCGGGAGCAGCAACCAGGAGGTGTCGATCTTCTCGCCGGCCGGTCCGTCGACCGTGATCGGCATCCGCACGGCGCCGGGCACCGCCGCCTCGAACGCAGCCACCGTGCCCTCGCCGCCGTCCGCCATCGGCCGGTGCACGAACTCGGCGGTGGGATCGACCGTCGCCCAGCCGTCGGCGAGGGCTGTCGCGGCATCCGCCGCCGTGATCGTGCCCTTGAAGCTGTCCGGGGCCAGCACGACCCGCGTCACCCGGTGATCCCCGGGGTGCTGTCGCGCACGATGATCTCGAGCGGCAGGGGCGCCTGCTCCCATTCCGCATCGACCGTCGCGCGGAAAGCCTGATATCCGACCTCGCTCAACGGCACGCGCACGGTCGTCAATCGCGGGGTGGCATCGCTGCTCGCCGGCACGTCGTCGAACCCGCAGACCGCGATGTCGCTGCCGACCTCGCGCCCGGATTCACGGATCGCGGACATCGCACCGAGGGCCACCACGTCACTGATCGCGAAGATCAGGGTGCCGGGTGCGATGCCGTCGACGAGAGCTTCTCTCATCTGGGCCGCCCCCGACTCCCGGCGGAAGTCACCGCGGCGCACGCCCTCGACCGCACCGCCTGCCGCCTCGAACCCGGCATGGAAGCCGGCCAGACGATCATCCGAGGTCCGGACTCCGGCCGCCGCCCCGAGCGCGATCGCCGAACGGTACCCGAGCTCGGCCATCCGTCGGCCGAGCGCCTCCGCCCCGGAGCGGTTGTCGATCTCGATTCGACGCTCGCCCTCGCCGTCCGGCCCGAACGCCACGACCCGGCCGCCCAGGCGCACGAACTCCGCGAGTTCCTGCGCGGTCTCGGTCTCCGTGGGCTCCTGTGTGCGCGAGGCGGCGAGGATCAGACCGCGCGGCCGCTGCCCGCGAAGCGCACGCACGATCCGTGCCTCACGCGCCTGGTCGCGCTCGGTGATCGCGATCGTCACGACCAGGCCCTCCTCGTCGGCGCCGCGGGCCACACCCGACGCGATCAACCCGAAGTAGGGGTCGGCGATATCGGCGACGAGGAGGGCGATGACCGGTGATGTGCCCCGGGCGATCGACTGGGCCGAGACGTTCGCGGTGTATCCGAGCTTCTCCGCCGCTGATTCGACGCGTTCCCGGAATGACTCGGCGACTCGGCGCTCGGAACCGTTGAGCACCCGGGAAGCTGTCGCCAGGGAGACCCCGGCTTCTCGGGCGACGTCGTGCAGTGTGGGCGCCGGCCCCCGGGCGTGGCGCGGAGACCGCGTCGGCGACGGCCGCTCCGCGGACGTTGCGGGCTTGGTCATGACCCAGATCCTACTTCCCGACACGTGCGCCCGCCGGCACGGACGTCGGGTGGATGCACGGCTGTCGGCCCGGATCCGCGGTCTTCTCCGTGCATCCGTGCATCCTCCTGAGAGGCGGTAAGAGACCGGTGTCCGAACACCTTCACGCGAGATGCGGAGAGACCGCGGCGGCGAACGTCTCGGCGGTGCGGCGCACCACGCTCTCGGGATCATCGGCCCAGATCTCGGCGTTGAAGATCTCGACCTCGATGTCGCGGTCGTACCCGGTCGCGACCACCGCGCGGGTGAGGGTGCCGAAATCGATCACGCCCTCGCCGGTGTAGTGCCGTGAGAGCAACACGTCGGATGCGAGAGGCGTCTTCCAGTCGCACACCTGGTACGTGGCGATGCGTCCTTCACGACCGGCCCTCGCGATCTGCTCGAGCACCTGCGGGTCCCACCAGATGTGGAAGGTGTCGACGGCGGCGCCGACCACCTCCGGATCGAAGTCCGCTGCGATGTCGAGCGCCTGGCCGAGCGTCGAGACGACGGCGCGATCGGACGCGTACATCGGGTGCAGCGGTTCGATCGCGAGCGTCACACCAGCCGCCTTCGCCTCGGGAGCCAGCGCACCGATCGCATCGCGCACGCGCTGCCGAGCCCCGATCAGGTCGCGCGATCCCGCGGGCAGGCCGCCCACGACCAGGACGAGCACAGCGGTCGAGCCCTCTGCACCGGCCGCGGCCAGCGTCGCGGTCTCCTCGATCGCCCGGCGGTTGTCGTCCAGCGCCGCCGCCCGCTCCGCCCCGTCCGGCAGCGTGAAGAACCCACCACGGCAGTGCGTCGAGAAGCGCAGGCCCGAGTCGCCGAGCATGCGGGCCGCGACGTCGAGGCCGACGTCGTTCACCGGCTCACGCCACAGTCCGATCGCCTCCACACCCGCGGCCGTCGTGACCCGCAGGGCCGTCGCGAGGTCGGCATGCTTGATGGTCGCCTGATTGATCGACAGGCGCGGGTCCGGGGCCGGCGCCTGGGACTGGGCCTGGGCCTGGGCCTGGGCCTGGGCCTGGGAGGGGAGGCTCATGCGTCCACGCCGTTCAGACGCAGCATGCCGTGCCACCGCTCGCGGGCGAGGTCGGGCTGCTCCAGCGCCAGGGAGGCGTTGGCGAGCTCGATGATCCGGCTCAGGTGCGGCAGGCTGCGCGCGGAGTGCAGCCCGCCCACCATCTGAAAACCGGGCTGATGGCCGTTCATCCACGAAAGGAAGGCGACGCCCGTCTTGTAGTAGAACGTGGGAGTCGCGAAGACCTGCCTGCTCAGTTCCTCGGTCGGTCCGAGGATGCGCCGATACCGTTCCGGGTCGCCGGCGTCGAGTGCCTGGATCGCCGCCGACGCGACCGGGGTGATCGCAGCGAAGGCGCCGAGCAGGGCGTCGGAGTGCGTGCGCACGCCCGCTGCGTCCCCCGTGTCTTCCCCGAGTGCACGACCTGTCGCCGAGTGCACGGCCTGTTCACGCGAGGGAGCCGTCCGCTCGGCGAGATCGCGTGCAGTCGACGAGCCCGCCGCGGCACCTCCGATCAGGCTCACGTAGTTGAAGTCGTCGCCCGTGAACATCCGGACGCCCTCGGGGAGACGATCGCGTACCGAGACCTCGGACTCGGCGTTCAACAGGCTCATCTTGACTCCCGCCACCTTGTCCGGATTCTCGGCGATGATCTCCAGGAGCACGTCCGACGCCGCCTGCCAGTCGTCCGCGCCGAAGTAGCCCGCGAGCTCGGGATCGAACGCCGCACCGAGCCAATGCAACACGACCGGAGTGGTCGCACGCGAGAGGACCTCTCGATACACACGCCGGTAGTCGTCCGCGCCCGTCGCGGCACGGGCCAGGTGACGGGAGGCCATGAGCACGGGGCCGGCGCCCTGCTCCTCGGTGAAGTGCAGTTGCTCGAGGTAGGCGGAGGTGAGCTGGTCGAGCGAGATGTGCGGTTCGGCGATGTGGTCGGTGTTGACCCCCACCACGACGGATCCGCCCTCCTCACGGGCGACCTCGGCGCTGCGGGCGATCAGCTCGCGGGTGGCAGCGGCGTCCAACCCCATGTTCCGTTGCGCGGTGTCCATGGCATCGGCGACGCCGAGACCCCACGAGTACACGTTGCGGCGGAACGCGAGCGTGGCGTCCCAATCGATGTCGGCCGCCTGCCCGGGAGTGTTGTCGGCGTGCACCTTCGGCACGACGTGTGCGGCGGCATACGCGACGCGGCTCTGCAGCGGGCCGGTCGGGCGCGTGTAGGTGCCGAAGTCGTTGAGGGCGACGTCAGCGACATCGCCGTTCGCGCGGAGGAGGCGCAGGGTGCTCATGCTCACCTCAGTCCAGCGTCAGCTGCGACAGGGCGATCTTGCGACCCTCGGCGCTGGAGGTCAGACCGGCCTCGGCGAACTGCACGCCGCGCGCGCCCGCGAGCAGGTCGAACGGGTAGTCGGTGCCTTCGACGTACGAGACCAGGTACTCCTGCCATTGCTGGCGGAACCCGTTGAGGAACACGTCGTTGGTCGGTACGTTCTGCCAGTCGGCGTCGTAGTCGCGGGTGTCTTCCAGATCGGGGTTCCACACCGGCTTCGGCGTGGCATCACGCGGCTGGATCTTCGCCCCGAACAGTCCGACGACGGCGGAGCCATGCGTGCCGTCGACCTGGAACTCGACGAGCTCGTCCCGGTTCACCCGCACGGTCCACGAGGAGTTGATCTCGGCGATCACGCCCCCCTCGAGCTCGAAGATGCCGTAGGCCGCGTCCTCAGCGGTCGCGGTGTAATGCTCGCCCTTCTCATCCCAACGGTCGGCGATGTGCACCGCCGCCTGCGCGTAGACGCTCTCGACCTCGCCGAACAGGTTCTCCAGCACGTAGTTCCAGTGCGGGAACATGTCTGTGATGATCCCTCCGCCGTCTTCCGTGCGGTAATTCCAGCTCGGGCGCTGCGCGGGCTGCCAGTCGCCCTCGAAGACCCAGTAACCGAACTCGCCACGCACCGAGAGGATGCGCCCGAAGAAGCCGGAGTCGATCAGACGCTTGAGCTTCTGAAGTCCGGGGAGGTAGAGCTTGTCATGCACGACGCCGGTCTTCACTCCCGCCCGGTCGGCGAGGCGGGCGAGGTCGAGCGCCTCGTCGAGCGATTCGGCGGTGGGCTTCTCGGTGTAGATCGCCTTGCCGGCTGCGATGGCCTTGCGGATAGCCGTGGCCCGGGCCTTGGTCACCAGGAAGTCCGCGTAGATCTCCCACCGCGGGTCGGCGAGGGCGGCGTCGAGGTCGGTCGTCCAGTCGTCGATCCCGTGCTTCGCGGCGAGTTCGGCGAGCTTGGCCTCGCTGCGGCCGACGAGGATCGGCTTCACCGTGATCTTCGAACCGTCGGGGAGCTCGATACCGCCCTCGTCACGGATCGCGAGGATCGAGCGCACCAGGTGCTGCCGGTACCCCATGCGTCCGGAGACGCCGTTCATGATGATCCCGATCTCGCGGGTGTTCGCCTGTGCCATGGTGTTCCGTTCCTGTCGCGGGACGCTGTCCGTGCTTTCACCGAACGGGCGGGAAAGCGCTTTCCGAGATCATGGCATGAGATGAGCGACGATCGCAACCATGGGTGGGGATCCCACGATCGGCCCGCCGGGAGGCAGACGATTGCGCACGGCGGACGCTGCAGCGTGCGCGGCAGCCGCGTCGTGCGATTCGACGCGCAGGGCCGCCGACCGGTTCGCTGCGTGGGGCGGCCGGCCCGCACGGGAATCAGCGCGACGCGGTACTGGCGCGCTCGACGAGTGCCGTCGGGATGACTCCGGATCCCTCTGCGGGCGCAGCGCCTTCGATCGCGTCCACCAGCGCTGACACCGCACGCTGGGCGAGCGCGGCGAAGTCCTGCCGGATCGTGGTCAGCGGCGGGCGGTAGTTCGCGGCGTCCGGCACATCATCGAAACCGATCACGCCGACGTCTTCCGGCACCCGACGGCCGTAGTCGGACAGCGCCCGCAGCAGCCCGAGCGCCATCTGATCGTTGGCGCAGAAGACGGCGGATGCCATGCGCAGTTCCGCGCCGGCGGCGTAGCCCGAGTCAGCGCTCCAGTCACCCCGGACGACGGCGGGCGGACGGACGCCGGCGGAGACGAGCGTCTCCCGCCATCCGCGTTCCCTCTCGGCCGCCGCGAAGGAGTCGGCTGGACCGGCGAGATGATGCACCCCGCCTCCCCCGAGGGCGAGAAGCCGGCGTGTGGCTGCGGCGGCGCCGCCCGCGTGATCGCTGTGCACCGACGTGACCCCGTCCTCGCTCGAGGCGTCGACGACCACGAGGTGCAGCCCGGCAGGCCGCTGCGCGTCGGAGACCAGGGCCGATGCCTCGTTCAGGACGATCGCACCGTCGACCTCCTGCTCCGCGAGCCGATCGAACGCGTCAGCGACGCCGCGGGTGGCGGTCACGAGGGTCACCGCATACCCCCGTTCCGCCGCAGCTTCGGCCGTGGCCTGCAACATCCGGGAGTTGCCGACGGTGGCGAGGGTGGTGACGACGAGTCCGATCGTCTGCGAGCGTCCGGTGCGCAGAGCTCGGGCCGCGCGGTGGGGGCGATAACCGAGCTCCGCCATCGCGTGCTCGACGCGGGCACGGGTGTCGGGGTCGACGCGGGGGCTGCCGTTGACGACCCGCGAGACAGTCTGTCCCGAGACACCGGCACGGGCAGCGACCATGGCCATGGACACCCGCCCGGATGAGGGATTCCGACGGTCCGGCCCCGATCCGTCGACGCGGTCGCGTCTGCTCTGCCCCACCTCGTCCTCCATCCGCTACGACGTCGCGCGGCCGTCCGCCGTCTGTCCGCGAGGCGTGCGCTCTGGCTGAGAGGCGTGCGCGCAACTCGGTCATGTTGACGTTACCACGGCGCTGCGCGTACCATGTTGACGTGAACACGGACGATCTTCCTGAGTTGCGCACCGAGACTCTCGGCGCCGGCGTCGTCAGACGCGCCACCACCCTCGCCGACGGCCGCGACCTCATCTACTACGACGATCCGGGCACCGCGCTGGGCGCTGACCGAGCCGTCGACGCCCGCGCCCTCGACCCCCGCCCGGAAACCGCGACGATGCGTCTCGACGTGCTCACCGGCGACTGGATCACGGTCGCCGCGAACCGACAGAACCGCGTGATGATGCCCGGCGCAGAAGCCGACCCGCTGGCCCCGCAGACACCCGGAAACCCCTCCGAGGTGCCCTCGCGGTACGACGTCGCCGTGTTCGAGAACCGCTCGCCCGCGTTCGGACCCGCCCTGGCCGCAGCGACGGGCGCCGCACCCCTGGCGTCGAACGCTCCTCGCGGGCTCGATGACCTCGCGGCCCTCGGCCTCGGCCGCACGCGCACCGCCGTCGGCCGCTGCGAGGTCGTCTGCTTCAGCCCCGAGCATGCCGGATCCTTCGGTACACAGACCGTCACCCGGGCGCGCACCGTGATCGAGGCGTGGGCCGACCGCACCACCGCACTCTCACAGCTGCCCGGCATCGAGCAGATCTTCCCGTTCGAGAACCGGGGCGAGGCGATCGGCGTGACCCTGCCGCACCCGCACGGGCAGATCTACGCCTACCCGTACGTGACCCCGCGCACCACCCGCGTGCTGGAAGCGATCGGCCGCACCACCCCCGACCTGTTCCAGCACATCCTCGAGTCCGAGCAGGCGTCCGAGCGCGTGGTGTTCCGCGGCGAGCACTGGACCGCCTTCGTGCCGTTCGCCGCACGCTGGCCACTCGAGGTGCACCTGATGCCGCACCGCCACGTGCCCGACTTCGCCGAGACCACCGAAGCCGAGCGTGACGAGCTCGCCCCGCTCTACCTGCGGCTGCTGCGCGGCGTCGATGCCCTCTACGACTCCCCGACGCCCTACATCGCTGCGTGGCACCAGGCGCCCGTGCAGGTCGGGCGCGACGCCGTGCGCTTGCACCTTCAGCTCACGAGCCCGCGCCGTGCCGCCGACAAGCTGAAGTTCCTCGCCGGTTCGGAAGCCGCGATGTGGGCCTGGGCCGCCGAAGTGCCTCCGGAAGTCGGTGCCGCACGCCTCCGCGAAGCGATCGAGCGCGCCTCGCACGACCAGCCCGACACCGGAGATTCCGCATGACCGCCGCACACGACGATGCCCTCGCCCTCTTCACCCGCCTGACCGGGCGTGAACCCGACGGAGTCTGGTCGGCGCCCGGGCGCGTGAACCTCATCGGCGAGCACACCGACTACAACGACGGGTTCGTACTGCCGTTCGCGATCCCGCAGCGCACGGTCGCCGCGGTCGGTCGTCGCGATGACGACCGCGGTCGCGTCCTGGTCGGCTCCACATTCGCCGAAGAGCCAGTCGAGGTGGCCCTCGACGAGCTCGACCGGCTCTTCCCCACAGCACCCGGCTCGCAGCCGGCCGTCCCGGAGTGGGCCGCGTACCCGCTCGGGGTCGCCTGGGCGCTGGGTCAGGCGGCAGCCGAGCGCGGACCGTTCGGCGGGATGGACATCGCCATCGCCTCCGACGTGCCCGTGGGCGCCGGGCTCTCGTCCTCCGCCGCGATCGAGGGGGCGACGTCCTCCGCCTTGAACGACCTGTGGGGCACCGGGTTCGACGGCACGGCCCTCGCCCGCGTCGGACGACGTGCCGAGAACGAAGCCGTCGGCGCCCCCACGGGGATCATGGACCAGATGGCGTCGATGCTCGGCCGGCCCGACACCGCGATCTTCCTCGACTGCCGCACGCTGGAGACCCGGCTCGTACCTCTCGGCGTCGCCGAGGCAGGCCTCGCGATCCTCGTGATCGACACCCGTGTGAAGCACGCCCACTCCACCGGCGGCTACCGCGAACGTCGGGCCTCGTGCGAACTCGGTGCCTCGATCATGGGAGTGCCTGCGCTGCGCGACATCTCGATCGACGACCTGCCGCGCGCTCAGAAACTGATGGACGACGTCACCTTCCGGCGCGTGCGTCATATCGTGACCGAGAACCAGCGGGTCCTCGACACCGTGCGGGTGTTGCGCGAGCAGGGCGTCCGAGCGATCGGCGACCTCCTGGTCGCCTCGCACGCGTCGATGCGCGACGACTTCGAGATCTCGACCCCCGAACTGGACACCGCGGTGGACACCGCCCTGGCAGCCGGCGCCCTCGGCGCACGGATGACCGGCGGCGGGTTCGGTGGTGCCGCGATCGCCCTCGTCGAGCAGGATGCCGTCGCATCGGTGTCGGATGCCGTGAACGCCGACTTCGCAGCGTCGCGGTTCGCGACGCCAGCGCTCTTCACGGTCACCCCCTCCACCGGCTACCGGCGCGACGCATGACAGAATGATCCATCGGGCCGCGACGACTCCGCGGCAGGAGAGGAATGCAATGTCCTGGATAGTCACCGGAGGCGCCGGCTACATCGGCGCCCACGTCGTCCGCGCTCTCGCGGATGCCGGGCTCACCCCGGTCGTGCTCGATGACCTGTCCAGCGGCGTCGAGTCCTTCGTGCCCGAGGGCGTGACATTCGTGCGGGGCAGCATCCTGGACCGTGAGCTGGTCGAGAAGACGCTGCGCGACCACGGTGCCGAGGGTGTGATCCACGTCGCGGGCTTCAAGTACGCCGGCGTCTCGATGCACCGCCCCCTGCACACCTACGCGCAGAACGTCGAGGGCACGCGGGTGATCCTCGAGGCCATGGAGGCCGCGGGAGTCTCGAACATCGTGTTCTCCTCCTCCGCCGCCGTGTTCGGCACGCCCGATGTGGCCCTCGTCGTCGAAGACACCGCCAAGAAGCCGGCCAGTCCTTACGGCGAATCGAAGCTCATCGGCGAATGGCTGCTGCGCGACCAGGCGATCGCGACGGCGGAATCCGAGCGGCCCCTGCGACACACCTCTCTGCGGTACTTCAACGTGGTGGGTTCCGCCGATCCGACGGTCTACGACGTCAGCCCGCACAACCTCTTCCCGATCGTGTTCGAGGCGCTGCTGGCCGGGAAGACGCCCCGCATCAACGGCGACGACTACGCGACGGAAGACGGGACGAATGTGCGCGATTACGTGCACGTCGGCGACATCGCGGCCGCCCACGTCGCGGCCGCGCAGCGTCTGTCCGACGGTCGCCCGATCGAAGCCGCCTACAACCTCGGCTCCGGCGACGGACTGAGTGTGAAGCAGATCATGGATGCCGTCGCCCGCGTGACCGGCATCGACTTCACGCCCGAGATCGGCCCGCGTCGCCCCGGCGACCCCGACCGCATCGTCGCGACCGGTGAGCTCGCAGCCCGCGACCTCGACTGGACCATGCGGTACTCGGTCGACGAGATGGTGCGCACGGGGTGGGAAGCGCGGCAGGCCGCTCGCCCCTGACGGTCAGAGGTCGCGGGAGCGGATCGGGTACGCCCAGAAGCAGAGCCAGGCGAGGGCGGTGAACCCGAGCGGGATCACCGCGAGCATCAACCGGATGCCGCCGTCGACGCTGTCGGGCTGCGTGTCACCGAGGGCGGCGTCGAAGCCGGAGGCCGTGAGCACCACGGCAGCGACGATCGCCTGCAGCACCACCGAGCCGCGCACCACGAACCCGTTCACCCCGAAGTAGGCGCCTTCGCGACGGTGACCGGTGCGCACGGCATCGTCGTCGATGATCTGCGCGAGCATGACCTCGAGCAACTGCAGCAGGCCCCCGACCCCCACGCCGACCGCAACACCGACCAGAGCCGCGCCGATCACGTTCGACGGCGCGAGGTAGCCGAGCACGGAGACCCCGAACACCGCGACGCTCCACAGCACAGCGGTGCGGGGTGAGGTCCGGCGGACGACCGCGCTCCACAGCATGATCGACGGGATCGCGGTGACGAAGATGGCACCGAGCAGCAGGCTGCCCTGCCCCTCCGGCGCATGCAGGGAGTAGCGCACGTAGAAGGGGATCGCGGCGAGGATCACCGCGATCGAGGTCTGCACGAACAGCGAGCCGAGCACGTACGGAACGAACGCCCGGTTGCGGAACGTGTACTTCAGCTGGTCTCCCCAGCGCATCGCTTCCGACGATGCCGTCGACTCCGCGTCCGGAATCCGGCGCTCGATCATCCCGCCGAAGAACGACCAGACGAGCAGCACGAGGCAGACGGCGGCGAGAACCAGCGCCATTCCGGGCCACCCGATCGCGCTGTACAGCGCAGGGGCACCCGCGGTGCCCAGGACCATGCCGAAGATCGCGAAGATCTGTCGCGGCACGTTACCGCGGGCGCGCTCCTCCGTGGTGCGGAAGATCTCGGGGAACAGCGCCGAGATGTTCAGCACCACCACGACGAAGGCGATATCGTACACCGCCACGACGACCAGGAACCAGGTGATGAGGCCGACGACGGGGAGCTCCGGCGGCATCCAGACCAGCGCGAACGCGACGACCAGCGGCACGATGCCCAGGCCGATCCACGGGATGCGCCGGCCCCACGGAGTGCGCAGTCGGTCGGAGATCGTGCCGACGACGGGGTTGAGCACGGCGTTCAGGATGCCGTGAGCGATCATCGCGGCCGCCACCCACGTGGCCGGTACGGCGAGGTGCGAGACGTAGAAGTAGACGACGAACGCCGAGAACGTCTGCGCCATCAGCTGCGTCGGGAAGCCCGAGGCTCCGAAGGCGATCGTCTGCGACCTGCTCGGGGCCGCGTCGAGGCGCCGGTCGCGCACCCGATCGCCCAGGGAGATCACCGCACCTCTCCCCGCTGCAGGTCACGCAGGTCGCGCCAGCCGATGCGCACGAGCCCCTCATCGTCGATGGCCTGCCGAACCGCCGGGTCCTTCAGCAGACGAAGCTCATATCCGCGCTTCGCCGCGCTGAAGTCCACGGCGGCGCGGAGCTCATCGTCGTCGACCATCGGATGGAGGTAGATCTCGGTGACCCCTGCCGGCACCGCGCGCAACAGCGCGATGAAGCCGTCGCGCATCTGCGCGTACGTCTCCTCGTCCGGCGTGCCTTCGCGCAGCAGCTCGAACGGGTGCGACCAGAGCCGATCGATGATCTCGACGCCGGAAGCATCGGCGGCCGTTGCCGCGGCATCGAGTTGAGACTGGAGCGCGGAGTCCTCGCCCACGCCGTCCATGCTGCGGGGCAGCCGGAACGGGAGGCCGTGGCGTGCAGCGAGCTCGAACACCGGCTGGAGGAAGCCGCGTCCGGTCACGAGTCCGTAGACCGAACCCATGTGATTGTCGAGATGCGTCACATCGACGCCGGCATCGAGCGCGGCCTGCACCTGAGCGGCGAGTTCGGCAGCGACGTCGTCGTCGGCGGCGTTCCGCTCGACGGAGAGCACATCGGTCGGGAAGAAGCCCGCATCATCGACGAGGGTCGTGGCGGTGCCGGTGAGCGGGCGCCACCGGTAGCGCGCCCATTCGCTGGTGAGCACGAGATGCACGCCGATATCGAGGTCGGTGCGGGATGCAGCGAAGGCGAGCGCCTCCGGCGACCACGAGCACGGGACCATCACGGTCGACGAGTCGATGCTCCCGGATGTGAGCAGGTCCACGATCGCGGTGTTCGCCGCATGGCACATGCCGAAGTCGTCCGCATTGAGGATGATCGCCCGTGCGCCGGGCGGGAGGCCGAGTCGATCGGCGAGATCGGACGGTGCGGTCATCGGGAGTCCTGTCGGGTGGTTCGAGCGACACTGCTCGGGCGGGTGGAGTTCGGCGGATGGTGTTCAGCAGGCGTTTCTGGGGGCGGGGGTGTTCAGCGGGCGCTCTTGGGGGCGGGGGTGAGGATCCGGGTGAAGAGGTCGCCTCGGAGTGCGGCCGCGGCCTGGTCGACGGCGCCGATGAGCGGAGCCTCAGGCCCGAAGGAGGAGACGAGGAAACGCAGCGGGAGCTGCGCCTCATACTCGCCGGCGATGCGCTCGATGGCAGCGACGAGCACGGGATGAGCCGCCTTGCCGCCGAGGACGAACGCCTCAGGGTCGAGCACCAGCCCCACGCTTCCGGCCACGAGAACGATGCGGCGCGCGACCTCGGAGATGATCTGGAGCGCCCCATCGTCTCCGAGAGCTGCGGCCTCCAGATGATCGCCGAGAGACGCGGCGGGATCGCGACCGACGCCGAGCGCGAGGTCACTGACGACCGCATCACCCACGAGGGGAGCACCGATCGGGATGGGGGTCTGCGGCAGGTACATGACCTCACCGGCGACGCCGGAGAATCCACGGTGCAGCGCGCCGTCGATCACGATGCCCGCTCCGAGTCCGTCGTCGAGGAGCAACAGCGCGAAGCTGGTGAGGCTTCCTCCGCCGCCGCCGGTGAGTTCGGCGAGGGCCGCGAGGTTGACGTCGTTCTCGATGCGGACAGGACAGTCGAGGGCCGCGGCCAGTGCCGCACGGAAGGCGCCGCCGTCGGGACCGAGGTCGTCACGGATGCCTCCATCAGCGGTGACGATGCCGGGCACCCCGACGACCGCGATGTGCACGGCGCCCTTCGCCGCCTTCAACGAACGGCGGCACTCATCGACGAGCCCGACGATGTGGGCGACACGGTTCTCGGCGTCGGGGAACGGCGAGTGCGCCTCCGCCCGCACGATCCCGGTCGCGTCGACCAGCACGACGTGCGCCGCGTGGTGATCGACGTGCACGGCCGCGGCGAATCCGAGGCGCGGATGCAGGGCCACACGTCCGGCGGCGGGACCCCTCGTGTCCCGATCCACTCCCGCGGGCGCGACCGCCCCGGCGTTCTCGAGCATCCGCAGCACCTGCGTCACAGCGGTACGCGACAACCCCGTGGTGGACATCAGCTCCGAGCGGGTCTGCGGCCCGCTGCGGGCGAGGGCCTCCAGGATCGCGCGGCCGTTGAGGGTGCGTAGCAGGCCCTGCGGTCCCGCGAGTGGTCTGGACATAGGTGTTCCGGAGGCGCCTCTCGTTTCGCGTACTTCGCCCGACTCCTGAGGCGGGCGCAGTGCCCGCCAGCATGCCACATCGCGTCGCACCAGTCGAGACTTCGCGCCGATTCCGGTGCCGGTGAGTGCCGTGGGGCAAGTCACGGTCACGGTCACGGTCAGAGCCTCGAGTCGGCTCGGCTCGGCTCGGCTCGGCTCGGCTCGGCTCGGCTCGGCTCGGTGGCAACAGTTCACCCACTGAATGGTGGCGTCACACCCTGAGTGGTGCCGCGCGACTGATGGCCGACTCTTTGCGCCCGCCACCTCGGAGTCGCCGCGTTCGCCACTGCCGGGTCGGGTCCCACCAGACGGGGCCACGGATGTGGGGGATGCCGTGGTGCATGCGGATCTCCCATCCGCTGGTGGCGAGGGTGCGGTGATGGTGCCAGCAGAGAGCGACGCCGTTGTCGGTGTGGGTGGGCCCGCCGCGCGCATGCTCTTGGACGTGGTGGATCTCGCACCACGTGGCGGGGACATGACAGCCGGGGATGAGGCATTCTCCGTCGCGGATGGCGATCGCGCGGCGTTGATGGGCGGTGAAGATCCGGTCGGTGGCGCTGATCCCGATGATGCGCCCGCCGGAGTCGAACATCACGCGCTGTATTCCGCCGGCGCAGGCGGTGTGCGCGGCGACCCGGATGGGAACGGGGGTGTCGATGCCGTCGATATGGGCCCATCCGTTTCCAGCGGCGTAGTCGTCGGCAGCGACGGTCACGACCAGGGTCGGGGCGGCGCCTCCGAGGCGGGGCATGTCGTCGTGGCGGGCGGCGATCCCGAGCGCGGCGGCGAGGATGTCATGCTGCGTCTGTGCCCGAGATCGGGTGTCGACCATTCGGCCCGGATCACCGGATGGAAGGTTGCCGTCGTCTGGCCCCGTGGGCTCGGTATCGCGACAGGGGGATTCTTCCGAGGGTCGGAACATCACTCCGGGGAGGGGAGGCCCGTCGACTTTCGGATTCAGGTAGGCGTCGAAGATGCGTTGCAGCTGTCCCGCGACTTCGGGCAGGAGCCCGCCACGGATCGGAATGAGCCCCTGTTTCGCCCGCCCGAGGACGATCCCGCGGGCGCGCATCGCGATGTCGTCCGCGGGTTCGGCACCATCAGGATCGAGGTACTGCACGATGACCTGCGCCAGAATCCTCAAGTCCTCCGGCGTCGCCGCCGGTGCAGAGTCTCCCTCGACGCCCGCACCCGGATCCGCTCCTGAAGCGTCTTGCGCTCTCGCACCCGCGGCCGGGATCCCCCGCGAGTAGGCCGCCAGCTCCCCGTCCGCGAGCAACCGGTCTGCTGTCCCGACACGGATCCCGGCCTGTTCCACCGGCCCGATCGCGGCCAACAACCCGGCCACACCGAGGGCCCCGTCGAGTAGCGCCACCCGCAGTTCGGGCCATCGCGCGGGCGAGCGGGACCCGGATGACAACTCCACCTCCCGGCGCACCGCCCGCGCCGCCTTCAGCATCCGCCCTGCACCGGGCCCGTCCGTCCGCAGGACCCGCTGCAGCAGTTCGCTCATCGTCCGGCACCCGAACTTCCCGCAGAATCCGGCCTCTCCCGACCCGGCGGGATGCCCATCGACCGACGCGACCGCCTCCACGACCACTGCCTCCGCCCGCCGCTGCACCTCACCCGCCACACGCAGCAGGTCCATCTTCACCGCATCGGACATCCCCGCCACCGCGTCAGAGCGCAACACGGCACCCAGGTCGGTCACGACCTGTTCGAGCACTTCCACGGGGTTGTTCATGAGTCGAGTCAACCCGGGGGTGCCGACATTCCTCCCCGGATAAACCCCGATCAGAGCAATATTCCGGAACACGTGCTGACCTCACGCCTCCTCCACGAACTCGCCTCGAATCCGTCTTTCCACATCTCGGGTAAAGGCGTGATGCCGCCGCCCCCGAAGGTCCGACGCCGGAAGCAGAATCGGTACATGAGCATCGACACGACCCGCACAGAAGCCCATGACCAAGAGCACCGATGACCGAGAGGAGAGTCGATTCATCCGCCCTCGATTTGACGCTCGCGGTTTCGCGAATTAAATTACAGATCGGTAACGGTGGCATCCGGGGGGATCGACCGCCGCGCACGCCAGCCTCCCGGAAGGATCCCGTCACGAATTCCCTGCCACCCGAGCGCGATCACGACGCCTCGGAAGCTCCCACCGAAGTCCCTGACTCGTCCCGACCGCTTTTGCGGCGTGACCTGCGGCGCTCCGTTTCCGCGGACTCGCAGAGTCACCGTCCGGCGAACACCGCCCATGCTGCTGCGGCACCGGAGACGACCCCGGAAACCGATCCGGCCGCCGCCTCCGCAGCAGACCCGGAACCCGCATCCTCTGCAACCCCCACATCCCTCACGCCGGAGACAGCCCAGGCCGCACCCGACGCGGCTCCCCCTCGCGCACAGGCACAGCCAGAGGCACAGGCACAGACACAGACACAGGCACAGGCACAGCCACCCCACACCCCTCGCACCTGGGATCCTCGCCTGCGCCCCCGCCACATGGCACCGAGGTCGACGCCGAAGACGGCCCCGACCTCTCGCGGCGAGGCCCGGCGACAGAAGCGCCAGTGGGCGAAGACCAAGGCACTCGGCGCCACGCTGGCGATCGGCGTGATGATCACCGGGGCAGCGCTTCCCGCCCTCAACCCCGCGGGTGGCCCTGCCGCCGCCGCCAGCTCCAGCGTCTCGACCGTCGCCGACGGCACCGCGCAGTCCTACACGGCGAAGTCCGAGATCCGCGCTGTGATCGACCCACGGGGCAACTTCTCCGCGACCACGCCCGAGGAGATCAAGGAGACCCGCTCGCGCGCCGCCGCCGCAGCGGTCGCCGCCGGCATGCCGCTCTCGAGCGCGATGGACATCCCCCTCGCCGGACGCATCGTGATGCCGATGGCCGACGGGACCTACTCGTTCACCGACGGCTTCGGCGCCTCACGGCCGGGACGTTCGCACCTCGGGCAGGACTTCGCCGCCCCGGTCGGCACACCGATCAATGCCGCCATGAAGGGCTGCGTCTCACGGTCCACGGAGAGCTACCAGGGCTACGGCGTGACGATCCAGATCGAGAGCATCGTCGACGGGCAGGCCGTGAGCACGGTCTACTCGCATATGACGTACGGAAGCCGTGCGGTCGAGGTCGGGGACTGCGTCGACGAGGGGCAGTACATCGGGGACGTCGGATCGACCGGCTACGTGTTCGGCTCCTGCCTGCACTTCGAGGTGCACATCAACACCGCGCCCGTCGACCCGCTGCCGTGGCTCAAGAAGAACGTGAGCTGATCGGCGTCGACCGACCCCCTTTCCGGCCTGCGGTTCACCGTAGGGTGGATGGATGAGCCCCCTGGAGATCCGCAGCGCCCGCGCGGAGGACGCCGACGACATCGCCGGGGTACACGTCCGCTCGTGGCAGGTCGCCTACCGCGGGCTCATCGACCAAGCCGTGCTCGACGGCCTCTCCATCGACGAGAGAGCTGCGGGCTGGCGTCGCACCCTCGCCGAACCGTTGCCGACGAGCCTCGGGACCGTCGTCGCCCTGCGCGACGACCGTATCGTCGGATGGGCTTCACTCGGCTCCGGACGCGACCCCGACGGGCTCGCCGACGGCGAGGTGTACGGCATCTACGCCGATCCCGCCGCCTGGTCTACGGGCGCGGGTCACGCCCTGTTGGAAGCCGCCGAACAGCGGATCGCCGAGGCCGGCCACAACCGCGCCTACCTCTGGGTGCTCGACGGCAACGAACGCGCCGATTCGTTCTACGCCCGCCACGGCTGGATCGAAGACGGCGCGATCAAGATCGAGGAACGCCCCCAGCTCACACTGCGCGAGCATCGTCGCGTGAAGCTGCTCGGCACCTGACCTCGCGCCTTCCCCCACCTGACCTCGCGCCTTCCGGCACCTCAGTCCCGCCTGCCCTCAGTCCCGCCTGCCGTCCCGCCTTCCGGAACCTCCGGCACCGCTCAGTCGAGAGCGCTCATGACGTGCTTGATGCGGGTGTAGTCGTCGAACCCGTATTGCGACAGGTCCTTGCCGTAGCCGGAGTGCTTGAACCCGCCGTGGGGCATGTCCGACACGAACGGGATGTGGGTGTTGATCCACACGCAGCCGAAGTCGAGGTCGCGAGAGAACCGCATCGCCCGGGCATGATCCGTGGTCCACACCGAGGCGGCGAGCGCGTAGGGCACGTCGTTCGCCATCCGCAGAGCCTCGTCGTCCTCCGAGAACGCCTGCACCGTGAGCACGGGTCCGAAGATCTCCCCCTGCACGACCTCGTCGTCCTGTCGTACTCCCGACACGATCGTGGGCTCCCAGAAGTACCCTCGATCGCCCTGGCGGCGTCCGCCGGTCTCGATCGTCGCGTGCGCGGGGAGCCGGTCGATGAATCCCTGCACCTGCGCGAGCTGCGCGGCACTGCTCAGGGGCCCGTACAGCACCCCCTCCTCGCGCGGGCCACCGGTGCGAGCGTGCGTCTTCGCCCGGGCGACCAGAGCAGCCACCAGCTCATCGTGCTTCGATTCCTGCACCAGCACCCTGGTGGCGGCAGTGCAGTCCTGTCCGCCGTTGAAGAAGGCACCGGTGATGATGCCCTCGACGGCCTTCTCGATCGACGCATCCGAGAACACGATCGCCGGAGCCTTGCCGCCCAGCTCGAGGTGCACCCGCTTGACGTCGTTCGCCGCTGAACGGGCCACGGCCATACCAGCCCGCACGGATCCGGTGATCGCCACCATCTGCGGCGTCGGGTGCTCGACCAGCGCGACACCGGTGTCCCGGTCGCCCAGGACGACGTTGAGCGTGCCGGCGGGAGTGTGCCGGGCGACGATCTCCGCGAGCAGCAGCGTGGTCAGTGGCGTGGACTCCGCGGGCTTCAGCACGACGGTGTTCCCGGCGGCCAGCGCGGGGGCGATCTTCCACACGGCCATATTCAGCGGGTAGTTCCACGGCGTGACCTGACCGATCACGCCGACCGGCTCGCGCCGCACGAACGAGGTATGCCCGGCGAGGTACTCCCCCGCCGCCCGACCCTCGAGGCTGCGCGCCGCACCCGCGAAGAAGCGCAGCTGGTCGACCGACTGCATGATCTCGTCGGCCACCAGGCTCGCGCGCGGCTTACCCGTGTCCTGCGATTCCAGGTCGGCGAACTCCTCCGCCCGCGCCTCCATCTCATCGGCGATGCGGAACAGCGCCAACTGGCGGTCGGCGGGCGTCGTGTCGCGCCAGATCGGGAAGGCGGCGGATGCGGCGGCGTAGGCGGCATCGACGTCGACGGCGTCCGACACCGGGAGTTCCCCGTACGTCCCTTCGGTGACAGGATCGAGGAGCGGCATCCGCTCGGAACCACTCGCGTCGACGAAACGGCCGCCGATGAAGTTCTGCAGCGGCGCGGAGTTCTTCAGAAGATGACTGGGCATGGCGCCATCGTACCGACATCAGTACGGAATCTGAAGATCTAGCAATATGAAACAACTGAATCAGTTGCAGATCGTTGGCATGACTGACAATATCGACACATGAGCACGAAGTCTTCCCAGCCTGCCCTTGATGACATCTCGAAGCGCATCGTCGAGCTGCTGCAGGAGGACGGGCGACGCCCCTACGCCGAGATCGCCCGCGAGGTCGGCCTCAGCGAGGCTGCGGCGCGCCAGCGGGTGCAGCGGATGACCGAAGCCGGGATCATCCAGATCGTCGCGGTCACCGACCCGATGCAGCTCGGCTTCCACCGTATGTCGATGATCGGAATCCGCGTCTCGGGCGATCCGCGGGAGATCGCCGAAGAACTCACCCGGATCCCCGAGCTGGCGTACGTCGTCGTCACGCTCGGCACGTTCGACATCCTCGTCGAGGCCGTGTGTGAGAACGACGAGCACCTGATCGACCTCATCGCGACCCGCATCCGCACCATCCCCGGCATCACCCACACCGAGAGCATGCTCTACGCCGGTCTCTACAAAGACCTCTACAACTGGGGCACGCGCTGACGCGCACCCCGCTCCCGTACCTCGCACCCGCACACCACGGAGAGAAACCATGGGCACCACCGTCTTCGAACGTCAGCAGCCGTCGCCGTCCGTCATCGCCGACTCCCTCCGGGACACCGCCCTGCGGGTGTTCTGGCTCGACGATGTCGACCGGCCGACACATCCGCGGCTGAACGGCACGGTCCGCGCCGACCTCGCCATCGTCGGCGGCGGGTACGCCGGACTGTGGACGGCGGTGCGCGCAAAGGAGCGCGACCCCGAACGCCGCGTCGTGCTGCTCGAGGCCTCGCGCATCGCCTGGGCGGCCTCCGGCCGCAACGGCGGCTTCTGCGAGTCGAGCCTCACACACGGACACGAGAACGGCGTGAACCGCTGGCCGGAGGAGATCGACCGCCTCGAAGAGCTGGGACACGCGAACCTCGACGCCATCGGCGAGACCGTCGAGCGCTACCGGATGGATGCGGAGTTCGAGCGCACCGGACAGCTGGCCGTCGCCATCGAGCCCCACCAGGTGGAGTGGTACCGCGATGAGCCGGGCTTCCTCGACCGCGCAGCGGTTCAGGCCGAGGTGCACTCCGAGACGTTCCTCGCCGGCGACTGGGACCGCGACGGCTGCGCGATGGTGCATCCGGCCAAGCTGGGTGTGGAGCTGGCCCGCGTGGCCGCCGACCTGGGCGTCGAGATCTACGAGCACAGTCTGGTCCGCGCCATCGAGGGCGACGGATCGGGACCGATCACGCTGGTCACTGCGAACGGCCGCGTGATCGCGGATGCCGTGGCGCTCGGGACGAACGTCTTCCCCTCGCTCCTCAAGCGCAACCGCCTGATGACCGTGCCCGTGTACGACTACGTGCTGATGACCGAGCCGCTCTCCTCCGAGCAACTGGCCTCGATCGGCTGGTCGAACCGACAGGGGCTCGCCGACAGCGCGAACCAGTTCCACTACTACCGGCTCACGGGCGACAACCGCATCCTGTTCGGCGGCTACGACGCCATCTACCACTTCGGCGGCAAGGTACGTGCGGAGTACGAGGACCGCATCGAGAGCCACCGCAAGCTCGCCTCGCACTTCTTCACGACCTTCCCGCAGCTGGAGGGTCTGCGCTTCACACACCGCTGGGCCGGGGCCATCGACTCGTCGAGCCGCTTCTGCGCGTTCTTCGGCACCGCCCGCAAGGGCCGCGTGGCCTACGCGACCGGCTTCACCGGGCTCGGCGTCGGGGCCGCACGCTTCGCGGCCGACGTCATGCTCGACAAGCTGTCCGGTGAGGAGACCGAGCGCACCGCGCTGCGGATGGTGCGTGAGAAGCCCATCCCGTTCCCGCCCGAGCCTGCCGCCTCGATCGGCGTCAACCTCGTCCGTGCCGCGATGAACCAGGCCGACCACAATGAGGGCAAGCGCAACCTGTTCCTCAAGACGCTCGACGCCATCGGAATGGGCTTCGACTCGTGACCGGTCTCGCCGCCGGGGCGGGTGTGGATGCGGGCGCCCTGGCGCTCTCCCATGAACCTCTGCCCGTGGACGAGGTGATCGCCGGGGCGCCGACGGCCGCCGTGCGCGAGCTGGCGACCCTCGGCGGGATCGAGATCGGCGTCTGGGAGATGACCCCCGGCACTGCGACCGATACCGAGGCCGACGAGGTGTTCGTCGTGCTCTCCGGCCGCGCCACGATCGCGTTCGCCTCGTCGGGGCTGCCCGACCTCGAGGTCGGCCCCGGCTCGGTCGTGCGCCTCGCCGAGGGCATGCGCACCACCTGGACCGTCACCGAGACCCTCCGCAAGATCTACATCACCTGACGCGCTCGAATCGCGCGAAGGGCTGCATCCCCGGACGAGATGGAGCCGTTCGCGCGATTCGAAGGCGAGAGATCAGCCTTTCCGAAGGAACCAGACGCGGCGCTCCTGATCGCGCCGCAGCCAGGGCAGGAACGCCCACCACAGCAGGAGCGCGACCGCCGCGCCGCCGATCAGTCCGGCGCACGTGTCGGTGAACCAGTGCGCGTTGATGAGCGTGCGCTGCCACACCATGCCGACGGCCAGGAGCACTCCGAGCACGATCCAGACGCGGCGCGCCCAGACCGCGGATGCCGGGATCACTGCGAGCACCGTGATGATGATCGCGGCCATGCTCACGGAATGTCCGGACGGGAACGAACCGTGGTCGACCTGCACGAGCGGTCCGAAGAGTCCGCCGGCCACGTCTTCGGCCGGGCGCGGCCTGTCGACGAGGTTCTTCGTGAGCTGCGACAGCACCCCTGGACCGGCGAGCTGCACCGCGATCACGAACAGCGCGGAACGCCAACGCCCCATCAGCGACAGCACCAGCGGGAGGAGGATCATCATGAGCACCGCGCCAGGGAGCTGACCGAGATGCTGGAACATCTGCGCCAGCACGAAGCCGGGCAGCGTCGATTCCGGTCCGACCCCGACACCTCTGCGCCACAGGTCGTCGAGGCCCTGCGTCCACGGCGCATCGGGCGCTCCGAGCACGCCGATCGCGAGAGCCACGAACACCGCGAGCAGCCCGAGAGCGGTCCACAGCATCCGCCGAGGGCGCGGCGAAGCCACCGGTCGGGTGGCATCCCCGACCGCGACAGCCGTGGTCACGACGGCGTTCCCAGCAACGGCCACACGGAGGCGTAGGCGTCGGCGACATCACGCGTCGGCACGTCGTAGACCCGCGCGATGCCCTTCGATCCCTGGTGACGCGGCCAACCGGGGTCTCCCCCGACGATGAACGCGACAGCGGCGCCGTGCACCTCGTCAGCCAGCTCCTGCGGCGGGTTCGGACCCGCGAGCGGCTCCATCGCCGGACCGTCGAGGCAGTCGAAGAAGAACGGCACATCGAGGCAGTGCTCGGCGAAGCCGAAGTGTCCGGACGGCCACGAGAAGCGGTACAGCCAGGTGGGAGCGGCACCGCGGTCGGCGACGATCTTCAGCAGCGCCGAGCGGAACATCCGGTCCGTCAGCAGCCGACCGCCCACCCGGGCGTTGCCGAGTCCGGTGATGTCGGCGTTGGCGGCGAGGTACTGCCGACGCGCACTCTTCGGCAAGCCGAGCTTGTACAACAGCAGCGACCTCGGCACCCAGCGCAGCTTCTTCTCGGAGCCTGTGAAGACCATCGTGAACTCGTCGTCGGTCGCACCGATCACGAGCGGCTTGTCGGCACCGACACCGGCGCGGAGGGCCTCACGCGTCGGGCGTGGCAGCAGGTCGCCGTCGACGGCCGGACCGAGCGGAAGGCCCTCTTCGACCACACTCCCGAGCGAATCAGCACCGAGTTCGGTCGCCTTCTTCTGCAGCTCGAGGATGCGGTCCTCGGACAGCGTCGAGAACCCGGCCACGGTGGGCGCGACCCGGGCCGCTTCGGCGAGTCCGCGCCCGAAGGCCTCGGCGCGGGCCGGAGCCACGTCGGCGAGCGCACCGGAGATCGCGTACACGCGGTGGAACAGATGCTGCGCCTTCTCCATGCCGAGCAGGGTCAGCACGGCTCCTCCGCCGGCGGATTGCCCGGCGATCGTGACGCGCGACGGATCCCCGCCGAACTCGGCGATGTTCTGCTGCACCCATTCCAGGGCGAGCAGCCAGTCGCGCACGCCCCGGTTCGAGGGGGCATCCTCGATCCAGCCGAAGCCGTCGAAGCCCAGGCGGTAGGAGAGCGACACGGTCACGACGCCGTCACGGTTGAAGTTGCGGCCGTCGTACCAGGGACTCGCGGGTGAGCCGGCGAAGTATCCGCCGCCGTGGATCCAGACGAGAACGGGAAGACCGGCGCCCTGCGCGGCAGGGGTCGGGTCCGGCGTGAAGACGTTCACGTTGAGCGTCGAGTCGCCCTCGACGCTCGGTTCGGGGATGAGCGTCACACCGGGGTCGCCGCGCTGGGCCGTGGCGGCGAACTCGAGCGCATCGCGTACTCCCTCCCACGGCGCTTTCGGCACGGGCGCCTGAAAACGCAGGGCGCCTGTCGGCGCCTCCGCGAACGGGATGCCCAGGAAGGCCGCCGACCGCGGATTCCCGCGCCCGCCCGTGGTCGGGCGCCAGCGGCCCCGCACCCGTCCGGCGGCCGTGGCCACCTCGACGAAATCGGCGGTCGTCTCGAAATCGGTATCCGTCATCACAGCATTCTCCTGCTCATTCCCGGTCATCAGCGCACTCCCTTGATCGGCGCGGTCGCGACGGCGGCGAGGATCACGAACACGATCGCGAAGACGAAGAGCATCGCGTAGCCGCCGACGGAGGTGATGATGACACCGCCGATGGCGGGACTCAACGCCTGCGGCACATTGGTCGCGACGTTGAGGATGCCGAGATCCTTACCCGCCGAGACGCCCTCGTTCGGCAGCACCTCGGTCATGAGCGCCGCATCCACCGACATGTACAGGCCGAAACCGACGCCGTTGATGATGCTCATCAGGACCATGCCGGTCATGTTCGGCTGCAGCAGCGGCATCGCGAGGCCCGCGACCATCACGGCGGAGGCGGCGTAGATGAACACCTTGCGGCGCCCGACCCTGTCGCTCCACCACCCGGAGAGGGCGATCGCGATGAGCGTCGGGATGAAGGCCACGAGTGTGAGGGTGACGACGGCCCCCTGGGCATCCGCGAGTGGCAGGCCGATGTAGTCGGTGAGCATGTACAGCTGGTACGCGCTGACGACGAAGTAACCGAGGATCAGCAGGAACCGCGCGGCGAACGCCCAGGCGAAGTCCGGGTGACGGCGCGGGTCGATCCAGAATCCTCGGAAGAATGCACCCCAGCGGAACGCATCCACGGCCGCGTGCTTCGACGACCAGTCGCGGTTCACGAGTGCGAACAGCAGTGCCGCCACGATCACGGCACCGCCGAACACCGCGTAGCCGATGCCGATCTGCGCGGCGAAGGCACCGGCGAGCATGATGCCGACGGTCATGCCGACCTGCGTGCCGAGTCCGATCATCGCGCTCGCCCCGCCGCGCTTCGAACGCGGGAACCGATCGGCGGTGATCGCGGTCAGGGGCGCCTGGAAGAAGTTCAGCGCCACCTGGATGATCGCCCAGAACACCGTGATCCAGAGGATGTCGGTCAGCGAGCCCAGCCCGAACAGAAAGATGCCGCCGATGATCGCGCCGAGCACCATCCACGGCACGCGGCGTCCGAAGCGCGAGCGCGTGCGGTCGCTCAACGCCCCCACGATCGGCTGCGCGAACAGCGTGAACACGAAGGAGATCGTGGTCACGACGGCGAGGTTGCCGACCTTGTTCGCCTCGTCGATCATCAGGATCTGGCTGGGAAGAAGAATCGCGATGAGTCCGCCGTAAGTGGCGAACAGCGTGAGGGAGGCGATCAGCAGGCTGGGCAGCAGCCGCCGGTTCGCCGGCGGACTCGCCGCCGGCTCCCCCGCTTCGGGTGGGACAGCGCGGATGGTGCCGGTCGGCGCCAGTTCGGCGGCGGGGTCGAGCGGGGACACGGACATGTCGGCTCCTCGTTGAGCGGAATGTTGAGCGGAATGTTGAGCGGAATGTTGAGCGAATCTGATCAATACCAAACGGCATTCGGTATTCACCCGACATGCTGACAGATCGTCTCCACCCTTCGCAAGTCATTCACGAACGTTGTTTGGTTTTTGTGATCTGGTCGTGACGGTTACCCTGGAGCCATGGCGACACGAGGGGCGTATGCGAAGGGTGTCGCCAAACGCGAGGAGATCCTCGAGGCCGCCCTCGCCGTCGTCGCGGAGCACGGATACCGCAAGGCCTCCGTACGCGAGATCGCGGATGCCGCCGGACTCAGCCCCGCGGGACTCCTGCACTACTTCGGCAGCAAGGAAGAGCTCTTCGTCGCGATCCTCCGCGCCAGAGACGACCGCGACGAGCAGGAATACGCGGGCGAAGACGCCTCCTCCGCGTTCCTCGCGGTCATGCGCCACAACACCTCGGTACCCGGTCTCGTGCAGCTCTACGCACAGCTGGCCGCCGAGGCCGGAGACCCCTCCCACCCCGCCCACGCCTATTTCCGCGAGCGCACCGAGCGGGTCGAGGCCTTCACCCGCGCGCAGGTCGCCGAAGACCAGAAGGCCGGACGGATGCGCGACGACCTCGACCCCGCTTGGGTGGTGCGCACTCTGCACGCCCTGGCCGACGGGCTCCAGGCCGCGTGGATGCTCGATCCGTCCCTCGACATGGCCGCCGAGATCGAGCAGTTCCTGGTGCTGCTGCGTCCGGCCTGACGACCCGCCTCAGTCGAGCGTCGTCGCGACGGCGTGCGGCATTCGGGCCCTCATGATCCGGACAGCCTCGGGGTTGTCATCGACGAGCACAGCGTCGCGGCCGAGCGCCGAGGCGACAGCTCCCGTCGTGCCACTCCCCGCGAACAGATCGAGCACCCGGTCGCCAGGGCGACTCGACGCCGTGACGATACGCCGCAGGATCCCCTCGGGCTTCTGCGTGGGGTAGCCGGTCTTCTCCCGTCCGGTCGTCGGCACGATGGTGTGCCACCAGACGTCGGTGGGGAGTTTGCCGCGCGCGGCCTTCTCGGCCGTGACCAGCCCGGGCGCCATGTAGGGCTCGCGGTCGACCTCGTCGGAGTTGAAGACATACTCCCGTGGGTTCTTCACGTAGACCAGGATCGTGTCGTGCTTGGTCGGCCAGCGGCTGCGCGACTTGGCACCGTAGTCGTACGCCCAGATCAGCTCGTTGAGGAAGCAGTCCCGTCCGAAGACCGCGTCGAGCATGACCTTCGCGTAGTGCGCCTCGCGATAGTCGAGGTGCAGGTACAGAGTGCCGTCGTCGGCGAGCAGCCGCCAGGCCTCCTCGAGCCGCGGCATCAGGAAGGCGCCGTAGTCGTCGAAGCGGTCGTCATAGGCACGCAGCATCCCGCGTACGCGCTCGTACGCATGGCCGTGGAAGCCATGCCGCACCTCGGTCCCCGGCTCGGACTCACCGGCACCCGGTGCAGAACTCAGGACGACCGGCTCCGTGTTCCCGGTTCGGACGGCTGCCGTGCCTGAATCCGCGCTCTCCTCCTGAGTCATGAACGTCCGCCGCGCAGTGACCACCTGCCGCTCCTGCGTGCGGCCGGTGTTGAACGGCGGATCGAGGTACACCAGGCTGAAGGACCCGGAGGGCAGGGTCGCCGCGACGGCGAGGTTGTCGCCCTCGACGATCGTCACCGCCCCCGGCACGACCGGCGCGATCACCGGCATGACGTCAGGCGCCACGCCCTGCGGGTCCGCCGCGGCGGGAACAACCGGGTCCGGCGCCGTCACGGCACCCGATGCAGCCACGCCTCGGTGGCGAACTTCGACTCGACGAGCGCCTCGGCGTCGGCGTACTCGTCCGCAGAGATCGAACCGGTCTCGGCATGGGTCAGCGAGCGGAAGGTGTCCTTGAAGCGCTCGATGATCTCGGCGCGCTCGAGTCCGGTCTGGCTGCGCAGCGGATCGACGCGCTTGGCGGCGGATGCAGTGCCCTTGTCGCTGAGCTTCTCGCGGCCGATGCGCAGCACCTCGGTCATCATCTGCCCGTCGATGTCGTACGAGAGGGTGGCGTGGTGCAGGACGCCGCCGTTGGCGAGGCGCTTCTGGGCGGCACCGCCGATCTTGCCGGTCGGGCTCGCGATGTCGTTGAGCGGCTGGTAGACCGCGTCGATGCCGAGCGAGCGCAGCGCCTGCAGCACCCAGTCGTCGAGGAAGGCGTAGGAGTCGGCGAAGGTCATACCCGCGACCAGGGATGCCGGCACATAGAGCGAGTACGTGATGATCTGCCCGGCGGCCATGAGCATCGCACCCCCGCCGGAGATGCGGCGGACCACGTCGAATCCGTGCTTCGCGGCACCCTCGGGGTCGACCTCGTTGCGGTACGACTGGAACGAGCCGATCACCACGGCCGACTCGTCCCACTCCCAGATGCGCAGGGTGGGTCGGCGGCGCCCTTCGCCCACGCGGGAGGTGAGCACCTCGTCGAGGGCCAGGTTCATGCGCGGCGAGACCGCCTTCTCGTGCACGATCTCCCAGTCGAAGTCACGCCACCCCGGGGCGGTCACGAGTGCGCGGCGCACCGCGGTGCCCACGGCCTCGGGTGTGAAGCCGAGCAGCTGAGCCCCGTCGGGGAGGGCTTCGCGCACCGCGGTCGCGATCGCGGTCGCATCGGACTCCACGGGCAGCCCATCGACCGCGGCGTTGATGTCGTCGAGCGCCGAGTCGGGTTCGAGGAAGAAGTCTCCGGCGAGGCGGAAGCGCGAGATCCGGTCGTCTTCGATCTCGAGGTCGACGACGACGAGCTTTCCCCCTGGGACCTTGTATTCACCGTGCACGGTTCCAGCTTAAGGCGCGCAGCCCTCGTTCCGGCGGTCAGCCTCCGAGCACCACCACGCGCTCTCCCGCCCTGATCGGCGTCGAATACCTGTTGCCGGCGGGCGGCAGCGGGCACACGAACTGATCCGAGAACGCACACGGTGGCAGGTAGGCGCGGTTGAAGTCGATCACGGCCGTGCCATCGGCGGCGGGTTCGTCGACAGGGAGGAAGCGGAAGCGGTAGGTCTCGAGCCCGTTCGTCCCGTCGGCGAACACCGCGCTCAACGTGCCCTGAGCGCTCCTGGTCACGGTGAGCGTCTGCGGCGCCCCCGCCAGCTCGAACCGCAGCCGCCCGGCGACGGGAGTCTCGCGCGCATCGCCGTCGACCGAGGTGATCACGATCCGCTCGTCCGGGGTCTCCTCGAACACGGCCGGCAGCCGCCAGCGCTCATCGGGGGCGTAGGCGTCGATCGCCGTGAACCACTCGCGCTGCGGGCGCGCCGGATTCAGCACACGCAGGGCGAGCGTGCCGTGGCGCTCGAACACCCGCAGCTCACGCCGGCCGAGACGGATGCTCTCGCCTCCGCGCAGCACGACGGTGGATCCCGCCTGGCCGAGCTCGCTGCCACGGATACCCCCGTCGCCGGTGAGCGCCCAGAGCCCGGGGATGCCGTCGACGGCCGCCGCTTCGGTGATGAGCCAGTTCGTCGACTCGAGCGCCGACGGACCGTACTCCGAGCCCGCATAGCGTTCGCGTGACGCGTGCCAGTCCTGCCAGTCCTTCACGAAGCTCAACGGAGCGCTCCCTCCCGGCGAGGGAACCGCACAGCGGGGGCTCTCCTCGCTCATGCGCGGAATATTGCCCCGAATCTACGGGGGCTCCGCGGCCGGCGAGGCGGTCGTGTCACACGCCTTCACCGCGCGTAACGCCGCGTCATACCGGCATCGTCGGAAAGATCTCACACCGAGACCCACGCTCTCCGCCGACACCCATGTTCACGTACGCGCGCCACGGTGGGTATGGGCGCGGGCCGTGGGTCTCGCCGATGGCGACGTGGGTCTCAGCGCGCGGGGATGTGCGTGTCGAGCCAGGCGAGCACGTCGGCGCGCACCTCTTCCTGCTGCAGCTCGGCGAAGATCTCGTGCCGCGCATCCGGGTAGACGAGCGTCGTGACGTCGGTGAGACCGGAACGGCTGCGGTACTCGTCGGCGAGCTTGTGCACGCTGCGGGGTCCACCCACCGGGTCGTCGCGACCCACGAGCAGCAGCATCGGGATGTCGTGTCCCAGGTCCTTGGCAGGACGACCGTAGAGCTTCGCGGCCTCGATCGGGCCGAAGAGCTTGAGCAGCGGCACGTCGGTGGTCAGCGGATCCTCATCGAACGCGGCCCAGACGGCGGGGTCGCGGCTGAGCCATTCGAGACCGGTCGCGCCCTCGCCTGCCCAGCGCGCGTTCAGGGGCGCGGCGTTGAGCGACCCCGGCATCCGCAGTGCCGAGCCGGAGAGGATGACGGCGTCCCAGGCTTCCGGGTGGTCGTTGACGAGCATCTGCGCCAGGAACGAACCCCAGGAATGACCGAGCAGCACGAGGGGCAGATCGGGGTTCTCGTCGCGGATGATGCCCGTCAGCTGCCAGACGGCGTCCTCGGCCGCGCGCAGCCCGCCCTTGCCCAGACGGCCGAGCTTCTCCGGGCCGCCGTGCTGACGGATGCCGGTGCGACCGTGTCCACGATGGTCATCGGCGTAGACATGGAAACCGGCAGCGGTGAGCGCCGCGATCAGCGCGCCGTACCTCCCCGCGTGCTCGCCGACGCCGTGCAGCAGCTGCACCACGCCGCGGGGAGTCCCCTCGGCGGGATGGACGTCGTAGACGATGTCGACGCCATAGGCATCGGTGAACTCACGGGTATCCATCACGGTGCGAGCCTACCCATCACGCGAGAGGGCGGCTACCGGGCGAGGCGGGCGGCTACCGCGCGAGGGCATCCCGGATCGCGAAGGCGATGTCGCGATCGGTGACCTCGTATCCGCCGACCCCGTCGGAGGCGGAGCCCATGCGCACGCCGCCGTCCTGGGTCACGGCGCGCTTGGCGGAGAAGTGGATCGCATCGACCCCCGCCGCCGCCAGAACCGGGGCGCTGGCCACGTCGACGCCGCTGCCCGCCATGATCTCGATCTCGCCCTCGGCTGCGGCGACGAGGGCACGCAGCGTGTCGATGCCGTCGATCGCCGCGGACGCTCCCCCGGACGTGAGCACACGACGCAGGCCCAGCTCGCGGGCGCTCTGCAGTGTCGCGACAGGGTCGGCCGTCACATCGATCGCACGGTGCAGCGTGACGGGCGCTCCCCCGGCCGCATCACGCAGACGTGCCATCGCGAACAGGTCGAGACGCCCGTCGGCATCCAGGGCACCGATGACCACACCGGAGGCACCGGAGGCGATCGCACGGCGCACGTCGAGCTCGGCGACCGCCAGCTCGTCGTCGTCGTAGTGGAATCCACCCGCGCGTGGGCGGATCAGCACGTGCACCTCGGGGCCGTCGGCTCCTGCCGCCTCGACGGCGAGTTCGAGCGTTGCCGGCGACGGGGTGAGTCCGCCGAGGGCGAGGGCGGTGGCGAGTTCGACGCGTGCAGCGCCGACCTCCTTGGCGATCCGCACTCCGGCGGGGTCCTGCACGGCGATTTCCAAGGCGAGCGATCGGGTCACCCCTCCATTGTGCCCGCTCTCCTGCCGACATCCGGAAAATTAGATAGGCTATCTAAGTAATGTCTGCGTCTGATGAATCCCTCGACCTCACCGCCACAGACCTTCGCATGGCCACGTTCCGGCTGGCCCGCCGCCTTCGCTGCGCCCGCGCCGCCGACTCGATGAGCGACGCGCAGCTGGCGGTGCTCGCCGACCTGCGCATGAACGGACGCCGTACGATCTCGACCCTCGCCCAGCGCGAGCGCGTCACCGCACCGTCGATGACCAGCACGATCAACGGCCTCGAAGAGCAGGGCTTCGTCGTGCGCACCCCCGATGAGGACGATCGCCGCCGCGTACAGGTCGACATCACCGAGGCCGGCAGCGAGATCGTCGTCGAGACCATCCGCCGTCGCGACGAGCTGCTCGCCGACATGCTGCGCGAGGTCGACTACTCCGAGGCCGAGCTGACCACGCTGCGTGAAGCCAGCGCCCTGATGAGGCGGGTGGTGGAGCGATGAGCGCCATGTTCCGCTCCTTCGCGAACATCAACTACCGGATCTGGTTCGCGGGCGCCCTGATCTCCAACGTCGGCGGGTGGATGCAGGCCACGGCGCAGGACTGGGTGGTGCTCACCGAGCTCACCGACAACGACGCCACCGCGATGGGCGTCACGATGGCCCTGCAGTTCGGGCCCCCGCTCGTGCTCGTGAGCCTGACCGGGTGGGTGGCCGACCGCTTCGACCGGCGGCACATCCTGTTCGCCACCCAGTCGGCGCTGCTCGCCCTCGCGATCGCGGTCGGCGCGCTGCTGCTCGGCGGCCTCATGACCCTGCCGATGATGTTCGGCTTCGCCCTCGGATTCGGCATCGTGAACGCGTTCGACGCTCCGGCTCGACAGGCGTTCGTCTCCGACATGGTCTCCACCGGCGACACCTCCAACGCGGTGGCCCTCAACTCCGCGTCGTTCAACCTCGCCCGTATGGTCGGACCCGCCGTCGGCGGCCTGCTGATCGTGGCGATCGGCTCGGGCTGGGTGTTCATCGTGAACGCGGCGACGTTCCTGGCGATGCTGCTCGCCCTGCTGCTCATGCGCCGCAGCCTGCTCGCCCCACGTCTGAAGAACCGCAATCGCGGGGGGCTCGCCGACGGGTTCCGGTACGTATGGGGGCGCAGCGACCTGCGCGTGGTGTTCGTGACGGTCTTCCTGATCGGCGCCTTCGGCATGAACTTCCCGATCTTCGCCTCGACCATGGCGCTCGAGTTCGGCGCGGGCGCCGACGGCTACGGCGTGCTCAGCTCGGTACTCGCGATCGGATCCCTCATCGGGGCGCTCCTCGCCGCCCGGCGCGATCGCGCCAGAGTGCGCGTGGTGATCCTCGCTGCCGGAGGTTTCGGCATCGCCGCGTTCGTGTCGTCGGCCATGCCCACGTATGCCTCCTACGCCGTCACTCTGACCTTCACCGGCTTCATGATCGTGACGCTGCTCACCACCGCCAACGGCTACGTGCAGATCACGACCGACCCCGCTCTGCGCGGACGCGTGCTCGCCCTGTATATGGCCGTCATCATGGGTTCTACCCCCATCGGGGCCCCCATCGCGGGATGGGTCGCCGACACGTTCGGCCCGCGGGCCGCGATCATGCTCGGTGGCACGGCCGGGTTCGTGGCCTGCGCGATCGGGGTGACCTGGGTCGCGACCTCCGGCCGACTCCGCCGGGACGAGAACCGCCGGTTCCTGCTCACGCTCGACGAGACCCGCCCGCTTCGCGTGATCGAGGTCGACCCGATCGAGTTCAGCGACGAGGCCGCCGTGACCACGCCGATCCGCACCGCCGAGAAGCGCAACCTCGGAGACTGACCCTCCTCGCGGGATTTGTCAACGCCCTGCACGACCCGGGGCGACCGGTCGTACCGTCTGTGCATGGACGAGAACACGGAACGCACCCCCCATCCGCAGGATCCGGCAGAGGGCGCGCCCGGCGTCGGAGCACCGGACGAAGACTCGGGCCAGGGCGACGGCACCGGCGGCGCCATCCAGGGCGACAGCTCGCGCGGCGAATCCACGGGCGGCGCCATCCAGGGCGACGCCGGCCAGGGCCATCGCGCAGCGCTCGGTGGCGACGAGCACACCGAGGATCAGCTCGACGCGGACAACGCCGCCGAAGAGGACACCCTCAAGACGCTCGATCCGGATTCCCCGCCCGCCTGAGCGTGCACGAGGGCAACGCCACCGCCAGCCGTCCATCCCCAGAGACGGCCCTCCCCTGCGGTGGCGTTGCTCGTGTCGCGTCGAGCCGCGCGGGTAGGGTTCTGCGCGTCGGGCCTAGGCGCCCAGCACGAGCTTGAGCTGCTCCACCGCCCAGTCGAGCTCGGTCGCGCGGATCACGAGCGGCGGAGCGATGCGCACCGTCTGTCCGTGCGTGTCCTTGACGAGCACGCCGCGTTCGAGCAGCTTCTCGGCGATCTGACGCCCGGTGCCCTTCGCGGGATCGATGTCGACGCCGGCCCAGAGCCCGGCGATGCGCACGGCCGTGACGCCGTGCCCGATCAGCGGCTGCAGCGCCTGCTCCAGGTGGGCGCCGAGTGCGCGCGCCCGCTCCTGGAACTCACCGGTCTGCAGCATCTCGACCACGCGCAGGCCCACGGCCGCGGCCAGCGGGTTGCCGCCGAACGTCGACCCGTGCTCGCCCGGTCGGATGACGCCCAGCACGTCGGCGTCGCCGACCACGGCGGATACCGGGAGGATGCCGCCGCCGAGCGCCTTGCCCAGGAGGTACAGGTCGGGCACGACGCCTTCACGATCGCACGCGAAGGTCTCGCCCACGCGGCCGAGCCCCGCCTGGATCTCGTCGGCGATGAACAGCACGTTCTTCTCGTCGCAGATCTCGCGGATGCGGCGGAGGTAGCCCTCCGGCGGGATCACGACACCGGCCTCGCCCTGGATCGGTTCGACCAGCACGGCCGCCGTGTCGTCGGTGATGGCCGCGGCGATCGCATCCGCATCTCCGTACGGCACCACATCGAAGCCCGGTGTGTAGGGGCCGAAGTCGTCACGCGCCGTGTCGTCGTCGCTGAAGCTGACGATCGTCGTCGTGCGGCCGTGGAAGTTGCCGGCCGCGACGATGATGCGCGCCTTGCCCTCGGGGATGCCCTTGACGCGATAGCCCCAGGCGCGGGCGACCTTGATGCCGGTCTCGACGGCCTCGGCGCCGGTGTTCATCGGCAGCACGAGATCCTTGCCCGCCAGCTCCGCGAGCGCCGCGGCGAACGGCTCCAGCCGGTCGCTCTGGAACGCACGGCTGACGAGCGTGACCCGGCCGAGCTGCTCGGTGAGCGCGGCGACGAGGGCCGGATGCCGGTGGCCGAAGTTCACGGCCGAGTACGCCGCGAGCAGGTCGAGGTAACGCTTGCCCTCGACGTCGGTCACCCACGCACCCTCCGCGCGGGCGATGTTCACCGGCAGCGGGTGGTAGTTGTGGGCGACGTGCGGCTCGGTGCCCGCCTCTCCCGCCGTGGCCGCTGTTCCCGGGGTCGCTGTTCCCGTGGTCTCGTCGACCGCGGTCACTTCGCACCCCGCAGCTCGAGCGTGCAGCACTTGATGCCGCCGCCGCCGAGCAGCAGCTCGGACAGGTCCACCATGATCGGGTTGTAGCCGCGCTCGCGCAGCTGCTTCTCGAAGCCCTTCGCCCGCGGCGAGATGACCACGTTGTAGCCGTCGCTCGCCGAGTTCAGGCCGAACACCGAACCGTCCTCGTCAGAGACCAGGATCGCGTCGGGGAAGCGCTCCTCGAGAATCGCGCGGCTGGCGTCGTCGAAGGCGCCGGGGAGGTAGGCGATGTTCGCGCGCTCCGGGCCGCCGTTCTCCACACCCTGCACCGGATCGAGCACGGCGATCGCGGTGTCGAGGTGGTAGAAACGCGGGTCGACCAGGTTGAGCGACACGACCTCGCGCCCGAAGACCTCGCCGACCTCGCGGTGGCTGTCGCCCGTGGAGCGGAAGCCGGTACCGGCCAGGATCACGTCGCCGACGAGCAGGAAGTCGCCCTCGCCCTCGTTGACCTCCTTCGGCATCACCGTGTCGTAGCCGGCGGCACGGAACCAGTCGGCAAAGGCCGGCGACTCGCCCTGACGCTCGACGAAACGGAACTCGGGCACGTAGGCGCGACCGTCGATGAGGAATCCGCCGTTGGCCGTGTAGACCATGTCGGGGTAGCCGGGAAGCGGCTCGATGAGCTCGACCTCGTGGCCCAGCTCGATGTACAGGTCGTGGAGCTTCTGCCACTGCGCGACCGCGTTGGCGGTGTCGGTGGGCTTGGTCGGCTCCATCCACGGGTTGATGGAGTAGTTGACCGTGAAGTGCTCCGGCTTGCACATGAGATAGCGGCGGTGGTGCGCGGTGCGGGCGGGGGCGGTGGAGACGGCGGCTTCAGGCGTCGACATGGGTGCTCTCCTCGTGGGACGGGCGCGGCGGACGCTGTCCAGGGGCCCGGCGGTCCTTCGACCCTTCGCTCGATCGAGCGGGCGTCGGGGAAGATGCGACTCGGGCACGCCGAGGTCCATTCTGTCACCCGCCCCCTGTACGCCGCCAGAGCGCCGACGGGCAGGAACGGATCAGAGGGCGGAGCCGGTGACCACCAGCTTGCCGACGGTGTGGCCCGCTTCCAGACGGGCGAGAGCGGCGGATGCCTCGGCGAAGGGGTACTCCCGCTCGATCACGGGAACCAGGCGGCCATCGGCGACGAGTTCGAGGAGCTTCGCCAGCACCTCGGGACGCGGCGTCGCGGCGAGTGGTCGGATGCTCCGCGAGCCGATCGACAGGAACACCGCGCGGAGCATCCGCGGGATCGGGCCGAGCACGTGTCCCCCGTCGCCCGTGACCAGCACGACCGTGCCGCCGGGAGCCACGAGACGCTTCAGCTCCCGCAACGGCATCCCTCCGGCGATGTCGACGATCGCATCGAATCGGCCGTCCGGCAGCGCGCTCAGGGGCGACGTCCGGTGGTCGAAGGTGCGCACGGCACCCAGCTGCTCGATCAGCGGTGCGTTGCGGTCACGGCAGGACGCCCAGACCTCGGCGCCGCGGAGAGCTGCGAGCTGCACCGCGAACGTGCCCACCCCTCCGGAGGCACCGATGATCAGCACTCTCGGCGCGCCATCGGCGCGAGCACGCTGCGTGAGGCCGACGCCCGCGAGGTCGAGCGCCTGCCAGGCGGTTCCCCCGGCCACCGGGAGGCACGCCGCGGTCTCCGGGACGATATCGATCGGGACGGGAACGAGCCGCGCGGCGGGAACGCTCACGTACTCGCCGAGACCTCCGCCGCCGACGAGCTCACCCACCACGTCTTCGCCGATCTCCGCGCCCACGACGTCGGGTCCGACGGCGACCACGGTGCCCGCGACCTCCATCCCGCGCACCGGGTGCTTCGGGCGGGTCAAGCCGAACACCGGACGCACGAGCAGCGGATCGCCGAGCAGGAGGCGCACATCGCCCGCGTTCAACGCCGTGGCGCGCACCCGCAGCAGCACCTCGCCGCGGCCGGGCGTCGGAACCGGGATGCGCTCCAGGGCGACGCCGTCGGCCGGACCGTACGTCTCCCGACGCCACGCCTTCATCGAACGGCTCATGATGATGCTCCTGACGTGTCGGGGTATTCGAAGATGTCGTCGAGCCCCACGCCGAACGCGCGGGCGATCTGGAAGGCGAGTTCGAGTGTCGGCGAGTACTTCTGCTGCTCGATCGCGATGAGGGTCTGGCGCGTCACGCCGACCGTGCGCGCGAGCTCGGCCTGGGTGAGTCCGGCCTGTTCGCGATGCGCGCGGATGGTGTTCGAGACGCGGGTGGGCTTGACCATCAGACGAGGCCCCGCCGGTAGGCGACCACCCGGGCGATGCCGCCGATGAACGCCGACACCGCGAAGCCCGCGAACATGGTGTTCGCGATCCAGAAGACATCGGCGCCGACGGCGCACAGCGCGATGACCCCGAGACCGGCGATCACGACGAAAGCCTGCTCCACTCGGCCGCCCATGCGGCTGATGTCGCGGTCGCGGATGTCGGAACGGCCGACACCGTCGGGGTCTCTCAGCCCCGCGATGACGCCCCACCCGACGCTGAGGATGATCGTCGCGACGATGCCGCCGCCGATCACCCACAGCATGAGCGGGAACCAGTCGACAGCGGTGAGCGGCCCTCCCCCGGCCTGCTGGAGCACCAGCACGACGTAGACGACCATCACGATCGGGCTGACGATGAGTCCCGCCCAGGCATTGCGCTCTTCGTAGACCATGACGACTCCGATGTAAAAGATTATTGACACGCTCAGCGTACGTCCGTCGGGGAAGTGTGTCAAGAATTCTTTACACCAGGCTCAGATCACGTCGCTGCTCCACGGGTCGAGGTTGCCGTAGCGGTGGGCGGTGATCGAGATCGACTGCTCGTGCACGAACGGCAGCAGCTCGATGCGGGCGGCGGCCGTCACCTCGCCGTCGTACACCGCCAGGTCGGGGTCGCCGGCGGAAGCCGTGGCGAGCTTCGCGCGAAGGGCGGCGACACCGTCCCGCCCGCCGACCAGCCGCACCCGATCGCTCACCGGCAGCGCGACGCCCTCGGGTGCATCGTCCTGTCGCAGCAGCCGCTGCAGCCACTCGTCGTCGCTCTCCAGGAACACCGGGGCATCCAGGTCACCGAGAGCGCGACGCACCTCGCCGGGCACCCCGACCGGGGTCGAGATGACGAACTTCGCCCCTGACCGCACACCTGCGATCACGACGCGCAGCAGATCCTGCAGTGCCGCATCGTCGGTCGCGCGGACCTCGACCGGCACCGGGCGATAGCGGAACAGGTTGCGCTCGACGCCGAGACGCGAGACATCACGGACCTGCCCGAACTCGCGGTCCCAGGCCAGCGCATCCGACAAGGCCGAGCGCCGCAACCACTCGAACGACTCGTAGGCGAGCGACGACTGGGCCGCCTCGATGAGGGCGGTGATGCGGGAGTCGAGTCCCCGCAGATGCAGCGTGCTGGAGGCCGGCCCACCCGGCAGGGAACGCCAGGATCCCAGACCGATGAGGTAGTTCGGGCCGCCCGCCTTGGCACCGGGGCCGACGGAGGAGCGCTTCCACCCTCCGAACGGCTGGCGCTGCACGATGGCTCCGGTGATGCCGCGGTTCACGTAGAGGTTGCCCGCCTGCACACGGCCGAGCCAGAACGCGAGCTCCTCCGGGTCCTGGGTGTGGAGTCCTGCGGTGAGGCCGTAGGCGACGGCGTTCTGCATCTCGACGGCGCGCGCGAGCGTCGGCGCATGCATCACGCCGAGCACCGGCCCGAAGAACTCCTCGGTGTGGAAACGCGACCCCGGCTGGACCCCGACCCGCACCCCGGGCCGCCACAGGCGTCGGCTGCCGTCGTCCCCCGCAGCGAGCGACGGTTCGATCAGCCATTGCTCGTCGCCCTCCAGCTCGCTCAGCGCCCACGCGAGCTTTCCGGTCGGCTGGTCGATCACCGGGCCCACCTCGGCCAGCGGATCGGTGGGCTGCCCGACGTGCAGCGACCGCACGGCGTCGGCCAGCTGACGCGCGAACCGGGCGGAGCGTCCGACCGGTCCCACGAGGATGGCGAGCGAGGCCGCCGAGCACTTCTGCCCGGCGTGGCCGAAGGCGCTCTTGACGAGGTCGCCGACCGCGAGATCGAGATCCGCCGAGGGGGTGATGATGATCGCGTTCTTGCCGCTGGTCTCCGCGAGAAGCGGCAGATCGGAGCGCCAGGAGCGGAACAGCGCCGCCGTGTCCCACGCGCCGGTGAGGATCACCCGGTCGACGGCGTCGTGCGTGATGAGCTCGCGGCCGAGCTCCCCCTCCTCGATGTCGACGAGCGCGAGCAGGTCGCGCGGCACCCCCGCCTGCCACAGGGTCTCGGCGATGACGGCGGCGCAGCGGCGGGCCTGCGGAGCGGGCTTGAAGACGACACCCGAACCTGCGGCGAGCGCGGCGAGCACCCCACCCGCGGGGATCGCGAGGGGAAAGTTCCAGGGTGGCGTGACGACGGTGACGGATGCCGGAACGAACACGGCGCCGGCGATCGCGTCGAGCTCGCGCGCCTTGGCGGCGTAGTAGCGGGCGAAGTCGACGGCTTCGCTGACCTCGACGTCGGCTTCCGCCAAGACCTTGCCCGTCTCGGAGGCCGCGACCTCGATGAGGTCCCCTCGCCGCGACTCGAGTGCGGCCGCCGCACGCAGCAGCACCTCGGCCCGCTCGGCAGCCGGCCGCCCACCCCATGTTGGAGCGGCCCGGCGCACGCCCTGCACGATCCGCTCGAGATCCTCGGGATCGGACACCCGGGCAGATGCGATCGTGGCGTCTCCCAGATCGGAGGCGGCGATGCGCTCGCGCACCTCGCGTGCCCACTCCCGGTTCGCGGGGAGAGCAGGATCGGTGTCGACCGTGTTCGAGAAGCCCGGAGCGCCACCGGCATCCTGGTCCAGCTCGCGCGCCGAGTACACGGCGGTCTCGAGGAACGCCTCGCGCCCGCCGTCGTCGGATCCGCGCGAGATGCCGAGCACCGCCTTGGTGAGGTCGGTCTCGGGCACCGGGGCTGCGGGTGCCGTCCGCACGGACTCGTGCACGGGCGCGCTGCGGTCCTGCGTGCGACGCGGGCCGACGCGGAGCGTAGCGTCGGCCGACCTGTCGAGCGCATCGAGGAAGCGATCCTGCTCGCGCACGAACAGCGCCTCGTCCTCTCCGAGCCGGAACGCGGCGGAGAGGAAGTTGTCCGACGAGGCGTTCTCCTCGAGCCGGCGCACCAGATAGCTGATCGCCACATCGAACTCGGCGGGCTCGACCACCGGCACGTACAGCAGCACAGGGCCGACCTCGCGCGACACCGCCTGCACCTGCCCCTGCGCCATGCCCAGGAGCATCTCGAACTCGACGGCCTCGCGCACCCCCCGTTCTCCGGCGAGCAGCCAGGCATACGCGATGCCGAAGAGGTTGTGCCCTGCGATGCCGAGCTTCACGGCCGCGGTGTGCTCGGGCTGCAGAGCCCAATCCAGACAGCGCAGGTAGTTCGCGTCGGTGTCGAGCTTGGTGTCGTAGGTCGCAGGCGTCCACCCGTGCATCCGGGCCTCGACGTTCTCCATCGCGAGGTTCGCCCCCTTCACGAGGCGTACCTTGATGCGGGCGCCGCCGTGCGCGACGCGGTCCTGCGACCAGGCGGTGAGCTCCTGCAGGGCGGGCAGGGCGTCGGGCAGGTAGGCCTGCAGCACGATGCCCGCTTCGAGCCCGGCCAGGCGCGGGTCCTCGAGGATGCGCGTGAAGACCGCGATCGTGAGGTCGAGGTCGCGGTACTCCTCCATGTCGAGGTTCAGGAAGGTGCCGTCGGCCGCCGCCGTCAGGTACAGCGGGAGCAGTCTTTCGACCACCTCGTCGACGACCTCGTCGAACGCCCACATGGAGAGGTGGCTGATGATCGCCGAGACCTTCACCGAGACGTAGTCGACATCGGGACGCCGGATGAGCGCGTGGATGCCGTCGAGCCGTCGCCGCGCCTCCGCCTCGCCGAGCACGGCCTCGCCGAGCAGGTTCAGGTTGAGACGGGAGCCGCTCTCCCGGATCCGCTCGATCGCAGCCCCGAGCTTCGCAGGTCGCGCATCCACCACGAGATGCCCGACCATGTCACGGAGCACCCGACGGGCGATCGGCACGACGGGTGACGGCAGAACCTGCGCGACACCACCACCGAGACGCACGGCCGAGCGCAGGTACCAGGGCAGGAACTCCGGCACGATCGGGGCGATCCGGTGCAGCTGCGAGGCTGCGGCGGTCAGGCTCTCCGGGCGCATGACGCCGTCGACGAAGCCGAGGGTGAACGGCAGCCCGTTCGCGTCCTGCAGCACTCCGGCCAGACGTGCGGCCGCGGGGTCGGGCTCGATCGCCGCGGCTTCGATCGCCCACCGCCGAGCGAGCTCGACGGCACGGTCGGCGAGGGGTGCGGATGCCACGGCATCCGGCGGGAGATCTGACATGGATTTCAGCCTAGGTCTGGTGCAGTATCCTCCCGCCGTTCGAATCGCGCAAATGGTCGCTTTTCCCTCCCGGATGCCGTCATCTGCGCGATTCGAAACGGCGCCGGGGTGCCGGTCGTTCGCTTCACGGAACCATCGGCGTGCCGACGGTACGAACAGCAGAAGTCCCTGCCCGATGCCGACGGGACCGACCCACATCGGGCCCCATCACCCTGGGTCGCGCGCGAAGCGATGTCGAGAACCGCTGCTCAGCCCCAGACGCTCGGGGTCTTCACCCGCACGGGAGGGAGGGCGGATGCCGCGGCCCAGTCGTGCACCCACGCATCGATCTCCGGCACGCCCTCGGGCTTGCCGACGGCGGCGAACAGCTCTTCGTTGCTGACGGTGCCGCCGGTACGGCGCAACATGCGCGAGCGCACGATCACCCGCGCGTAGATCTCTCCGTCGACGACGGCCCTGTGCTCGAGGAACACCGCCTTGTCGTCGTGCCCGATGAAGCGCGACTGCACCTCGAACCGCTGCCAGAGCTGGAGCGACTTGCGGAACGTGACCGTCTCGCTGGAGACGACCGCGTACCAGCCGCGGTCCTTCATCGCGTCGAACAGCCCGGTGCGTATCAGCAGATCCCAGCGTCCGAGGTCGAAGAGCGACAGGTAGCGCCCGTTGTTCATGTGGCGCAGGATGTCGATGTCGGTCGGCAGCGTGGTCAGGTGGATGCTGCTGACCGACGACGCATCGAGAGTCCTCCCCCGTCGCACGCGGCGGCGAGCGCCGAGGATCACCAGGAGGGTCCGCCAGATCACGTTCACGAAGAATGATCGTAGCCAGGCGTGCACGATTCGCGAACATCATTGTACGAACCCTCCATGCCGATGCATCGGGTGTCATCGAACATCCCCTCGATTTCCTCTTCGTGGACGCCGCGCGTAGAGTCACGAACATGAGCGCCGAAGCCCAGCCTGAAGTCATCGTCCGTCCGGTTCGTGATGTGGATGCGGAAGCCCTCGGTCGCGTGCATGCGCAGTGCTGGCACGAGACCTACGACCACCTGATCAGCAAGGCGGCGCTGGAGAAGGTCTCGCCCCGCCGCATGGCCGAGCTGTGGACGCACTGGGCCTCGCAGGGCCCCGAGTTCAAGATGAACGCCGCGCTCGTCGACGGCGAGATCGTCGGCTTCGTCGGCTCCGGTCCTGCCCGCGACAAGGATGCCCCCGCGTTCCGCGAGCTGTACTTCATCTACCTGCTCGACGCGTGGCACTCGACCGGCATCGGTCAGAAGCTGTTCGACGCGGCCGTCGAGAAGGACGAGCCTCTGTACCTGTGGGTGGCCGAGGACAACCCCCGCGCGCACCGCTTCTACACGCGCAACGGATTCCACCTCGACGGAGCATCGCACACGGAGCCGTTCCTCGGCGAGACGCTGACCGAAGTGCGCTTCGTCCGCCCCTGATACACCGCCGCGCACGCAGAACGGGCCGTCTCCCCTCGGAGGCGGCCCGTTCTCGCTGTCGGTTCCGGTCGCTCCGGCTCAGAGGCGCTCGATGATGGTCACGTTCGCGATGCCGCCACCCTCGCACATCGCCTGCAGGCCGTACCTGCCGCCGGTGCGCTCGAGTTCGTTCAGCATGGTCGTGAGCAGTCTGGTGCCGGTCGCACCGATGGGGTGCCCGAGGGCGATGGCCCCGCCGTTGACGTTGACCTTCTCGTGCGGGGCATCGAGTTCGCGCATCCAGGCGAGCACGACGGGCGCGAAGGCCTCGTTCACCTCGAACAGATCGATGTCGGCGACACCGAGTCCCGCGCGCTCCAGAGCATGCCGGGTCGCCGGGATGGGCGCGGTGAGCATGAGCACCGGACTGGCACCGCGAACGGTCATCCGATGGATGCGCGCGCGGGGCGTGAACCCGTGCTCGCGCACCGCCCGTTCGCTGGCGATGAGCACGGCGCTGGAGGCATCGCTGATCTGCGACGACACGGCAGCGGTGATCCGTCCCCCCTCCCGCAGCGGTGCGAGTCCAGCCATCCGCTCCAGGGTCGTGTCCCGCCGCACCCCCTCGTCGTTGGCGAGGCCGTTCAGGGGCGTGATCTCGTTCGCGAAACGCCCCTCGTCCTGAGCGACGGCCGCACGACGGTGGCTCTCCAGGGCGAACTGCTCCATCTCCGCACGGGAGATGTCACATTTCTCGGCGATCATCTCCGCACCGGCGAACTGCGAGATCTCCTGATCGCCGTAGCGCTCGCGCCACCCGGGAGACTCCGCGTACGGGGTCGTGAAATCGTACTGCTCCCCGACGGTCGCGGCCGCGGTCAGAGGCACCTGCGACATGTTCTGCAGACCGCCCGCGATGACGAGGTCGTTCACACCGCTCATCACGGCCTGCGCCGCGAAGTGCACGGCCTGCTGGCTCGATCCGCACTGACGGTCGATCGTGACGCCGGGCACGTGCTCGGGGAATCCGGCGACCAGAGCGGCGGTGCGTGCGACATTGCCCGACTGCCCGCCGATCGCGTCGATCGTGCCGAGCACGACGTCGTCGATCGCGGCGGGATCGACACCGACGCGGTCGACCAGCGCCCGCAGGCTGTGTGCCCCGAGATCAGCGGGATGGATGCCGGAGAGCGATCCCCCACGCCGCCCCACCGGGGAACGGACCGCGTCGATGATGTATGCCTCGACCATGATCTTCCTTCCGTCGCGGGAGACGCGGTGACGTCAGCGGCCCGAGACCTTGCCGAACGCCTTTGCGATGGGCGCGAGCACGAGGGGCCGGGCGGCTACCCAGCCGATCGCGATCACCACGAGCGAGAGGATGAACACCCAGAATCCGGTCCAGGTGACCGCGTCCTGCGAAGCGAACATGTGGTTCAGGTTGCGCAGGAAGCCGGTGAGCATCACAAGGGCGACGTGGGCGATGATGAATGCCACGAAGTAGAGCATGATCGGGAAGTGCAGGGCGCGCGCCCACTCGACCGGGTAGGCCTTCGACAGCTTCTCGGCCTTCTTCGGCCAGAGCCCCGACATGCGGAATCCGGTGATCGCCGCCAGCGGCGCGGCGATGAACACGGTCGCGAAGTAGGCGAGCTGCTGCAGGCTGTTGTAGTTGTTCCAGCCGTTCTCGTGCGGCCAGTCGAACGAGACGTACTGGAGGACCGCCGACAGCGCGTTCGGGAAGACCTCCCAGCTCGTCGGCACGATGCGCACCCAGTGACCGGTCACGAACAGCAGCACCACGAAGATCACGCCGTTCACGAGCCACAGGATGTCGAGCGACTGGTGGAACCAGAGGTTCAGGCTGATCTTGCCCTTGGCGTTGCCGCGGGGCGTCCAGAAGACGGTCGGCCGCTTCTCGGTACGCACCTGGAGCCCGGAACGGATGATCAGCACCATCAGGAACATGTTGAAGAAGTGCTGCCAGCCGACCCAGGGCGAGAATCCGGGTTCGACCGCGATCCCCGGCTCGTACTCGCCCGGGAAGGCTGCGAGGAAGTCCTGCATGAACGGGAAGCTCAGGAGTGCGCGCACGAACGCGATGGCGGCGCCCGCGAGGACTCCGAGCGCGGCGGCGCCGAACAGCACGGCGATGGCCTGGGGCCACGTCGGACGGCGTCGACCGGTCGCAGCGGCGGGTGGCTCGGCGATGCGACGTGGCGCGCGCCCGTTTCAGACCGTGGGCGTCCACCGCAGCGGGGGCGCGCGGTCGG
>NZ_DFQP01000114.1:0-8970 GCF_002377845.1 Microbacterium sp. UBA3486 | reverse complement strand
CGTTCGGTCATCGTCGTCGGCCCGCAGCTCAAGCTGCACCAGTGCGGTCTGCCCAAGCAGATGGCGCTCGAGCTGTTCAAGCCGTTCGTCATCAAGCGCCTCATGGATCTGTCGCACGCGCAGAATGTGAAGGCCGCGAAGCGCATGGTCGAGCGCGCGCGCTCCGAGGTGTGGGACGTGCTCGAGGAGATCATCCGCGAGCGCCCCGTGCTGCTCAACCGCGCACCGACGCTCCACCGCCTGGGTATCCAGGCGTTCGAGCCGCAGCTCGTCGAGGGCAAGGCCATCCAGCTGCACCCGCTGGTCTGCACCGCCTTCAACGCCGACTTCGACGGTGACCAGATGGCCGTGCACCTGCCGCTGTCCGCCGAGGCGCAGGCCGAGGCACGCATCCTGATGCTGTCGACGAACAACATCCTGAAGCCGGCCGACGGTCGTCCCGTCACGCTGCCGACCCAGGACATGATCATCGGCATGTACTTCCTCACGCAGGAGCGTGAGGGTGCGGGCACCGGGAAGTCCTACAGCTCCATAGCGGAGGCCCTGATGGCCTTCGACCGCAAGGAGCTGATGATGGGCTCGCGGATCAAGCTGCGCCTGACCGACGTGGTGGCGCCCGAGGGCACTCCCGTCCGTCCGGACGGCTCCGTGCTCCTGGACACCACGCTGGGCCGCGCGCTCTTCAACGAGGCGCTGCCCGATGACTACGGTTTCATCAACGAGACCGTGGGCAAGAAGCAGCTGGGTGGCATCGTCAACGACCTGGCCGAGCGCTACCCCAAGGTCGAGGTCGGCCGCACCCTGGACAACCTGAAGGACCTCGGTTTCCACTGGGCCACGCGCTCCGGTGTGACCGTGTCCATCGGTGACGTCCAGACGCCGCCGAACAAGCCGGAGATCATCGCCGGCTACGATGCCAAGGCCGCCAAAATCGACAAGCTCTACGAGCGTGGCGCGGTGACCGAGGACGAGCGTCGTCAGGAGCTGATCCAGATCTGGACCGACGCCACGGCCGAGCTGACCGCTGCCATGGAGCGCAACTTCACCGAGACCAATCCCATCTTCATGATGGTGGCCTCGGGCGCTCGAGGAAACATGACCCAGATGCGTCAGATCGCCGCCATGCGTGGCCTGGTGGCCAACCCGAAGGGCGAGATCATCGCCCGCCCGATCAAGTCGAACTTCCGTGAGGGCCTCTCGGTCCTGGAGTACTTCATCTCCACCCACGGTGGTCGTAAGGGTCAGGCGGACACGGCGCTTCGTACCGCTGACTCGGGTTACCTGACCCGTCGTCTGGTGGACGTCAGCCAGGACGTGATCATCCGTGAGGAGGACTGCGGCACCGAGCGTGGCCTGAACAAGAACATCGCCGAGATTGACGAGACCGGTGCGCTGCGGATCCTGGGCAATGTCGAGACCGCGGTCTACGCCCGCACTCTGGCCGTCGACGGTGTCGACGAGCAGGGCAATGTGGTGGTGCCCGCAGGTACGGACCTGGGTGACCTCGAGATCACGGCGCTGGTCGAGGCCGGTGTCTCGAAGGTCAAGGTCCGTTCGGTGCTCACCTGTGAGGCCGCCACCGGAACCTGCGCCATGTGCTACGGCCGTTCGCTGGCCACGGGCAAGCTGGTCGATGTCGGCGAGGCCGTCGGGATCGTGGCTGCCCAGTCGATTGGTGAGCCCGGCACCCAGCTGACGATGCGTACCTTCCACACGGGTGGTTCGGCATCGGCGGATGACATCACGCAGGGTCTTCCCCGTGTGCAGGAGCTCTTCGAGGCGCGTACCCCCAAGGGGGCGTCGCCGATCGCCGAGGCCGATGGCCGCATCGCGATCGACGAGACCGACAAGGGCAAGAAGGTCATCCTCACGCCCGACAGCGGTGACGAGCCGGTCATCTACCCGGTGCTGAAGCGTGCGACGCTTCTCGTCGAGGACGGGCAGCACGTCACGGTCGGTCAGCCGATCCTGGTGGGCACGCTCGACCCCAAGGAGATCATGCGTGTCATGGGTGCTCGCGAGGTGCAGCGTTACCTCGTCGGCGGCGTCCAGGGCGTGTACCGCTCGCAGGGTGTGCCGATCCACGACAAGCACATCGAGGTCATCGTCCGTCAGATGCTCCGCAAGGTCACCGTCGTCGATCACGCCGACACGACCCTGCTCCCGGGTGAGATGGTCGACCTCAAGCGCTACCAGTCGATCAACCGCGAGGCTGTGGCAGAGGGCAAGCGTCCCGCGTCCGGCCGTCCGGAGCTGATGGGTATCACGAAGGCTTCGCTCGCGACCGAATCGTGGCTGTCGGCCGCCTCCTTCCAGGAGACGACCCGCGTGCTCACCGAGGCTGCGATGCAGGGCAAGCGCGACCCGCTGGTCGGTCTCAAGGAGAACGTCATCATCGGTAAGCTCATCCCCGCCGGAACCGGTCTCTCGAAGTACCGCGACGTCACGGTCGAGGCCACCGAGGAAGCCAAGAGCGAGCGCTACCCGAACCGGATCTTCGCATCCGACGGTGCGTACGCCGACGGTGACTTCGGCTACGTCGACTTCGACGCGTTCTCGACGGACGACATCACCCCCGGTACTTACAACTGATCGAGGCGAGAGCCGCAGTACTGAGTACTGAATGACGAAGAAGGCCCCAGGCGACTCGCCTGGGGCCTTCTTCGTGCCCGGCGGTGTGCGACGTGGCGCGAGTGCACGGGAAGCTGCCGAGCGCACGGGTTACGTGTGTCGCCGAGCCGTGCACTCGTCGAGAAGCCGTGCAGTCGGCGGAGGATCCTGACACGCGCGGAGCGCGTTGGACGTCAGCCGAAGATGTGCTCCACGATGCTCGAGGTGTAACCGGTCGGCGCAAGGTTCGTGTAGCGCGTGTCGATGAGCACATCATCACGCCAGAACAGCGTGCGGCCGTCGGTCACGGGGTACTGCTCGTTCGGCCAGGTCTTCTCGCAGCGCGTGCCGCCGTCCGGCGTGAAACAGGAGAAGCCCTCGTCGTCGGCGAGCGCATTGAGCTTGTCGAGCGCGGGCCCGCGGTTCATCCGCGAGATCGTCGTCGTGAGTCGCGTGGTGTCTGCGCGCGGGTCCGCCCAATTGCAGGTGAGGGCACCGTCAGCGCCCACTCCCGAAGGCCCGAAGGCGGCGTCGTTGAGAGGGATGTCGCCGAGTTCGGCCAGCACGGCTTCCGACAAGATCGCACGACAGTCGGTCGGCAGGGCGACGGGAGCGGTCGTCGGAGTGGGGGTGGGCGACGGGCTGCTGGTCTCCTCACTGCCTGCCGTGTGGCCTTCCGTGGGGCTGGGCGAAGGGCCCCCGCCATCGCCTGCCTGCGGGGTGCACGCCGTCAGAACGACGAGGAGGAGGAAAGCGGCGGCAGCGCCGGCGACTCGGGGCTTCATATCCACACCGTACTGCTCGTCGGCGGCGCGACGGGAGTGGAACGCGGTGCAGCCCGTCGGTGCACGGCGCCACGATAGTGTCGGCGGGTGAGCATTCAGACTTCTTCCGCCGGTTCCGTGGTCGTGATCGGCGATGCCTTGATCGATGAGATCCGCGACGATTCCGGCGTCCGCGAGCTCGTGGGCGGTGCGGCACTCAACGTCGCCGTCGGACTGCGGCGGCTGGGAGTCGAGACGACGCTGATCGCCATGGTCGGGGAGGACGAGGCAGGCGCGCACATCCGCGAGTACCTGTCCGACCACGGTGTGCGCCTGATAGGAAGTGAGGCCCCCCTCGGCTCGTCCCGCGCGATCGTGCAGCGGGCGGCCGACGGCGAACCGCAGTATGTCTTCAACGAGGCCGCCCAGAGACGCAGCATCCGATACTCCGACGACGCTCGTCAGGCGATCGCCGACGCCGGGCTCGTCGCGATCAGCTGCTTCCCCTTCGATGTGCCGGCAGAGGTCGACGCACTGAGCGATGCCCTGGGAGACGCACGCGTCGCGGTCGATCCCAACCCGCGCGCCGGGATGCTCAGCGACCGGGAGGAGTTCGTCCGCGGATTCGAACAGTTCGTGGCTTCGGCTGCCATCGTCAAGGTCGGTGCGGATGACGCGGCGATCCTCTACGACGGCGAACTCGCCGCGCTGCGCGCGCGCCTGCGGACTCTCGGTGCTGCGGCCGTCCTCGCGACCGCGGGTGCAGACGGCGCCACGATCGACGCGGATGCCGGCATCGTCTCCGCCCCCATCGCGCAGCTTCCCGGTGCGGTGATCGACACCGTCGGAGCGGGGGATGCGACTCTCGCCGCCGTCGCAGAGGGCCTGGTCACAGCGTCTCCGTCCGACCTGGGGGAGTGGCGCGCACTGCTGCTGCGCGCGATGGACGTCGCCGCCGCGACCTGTCGCGCAGAGGGCGGACTCCTGCGGACGCCCGAGTCGCTGGAGGCCTCCGGTCGCGGCGTGAGCGGCAGCTGACGGTCCGATTTCTTGCACCCGCCTCCGACAGGTATGCTTGTCTCTCGTGCCCCCGGTTGGCTGTCGAAGTCGGACGGGTGCGCTCTGGCGAGTTACCCAAGCGGCCAAAGGGATCTGACTGTAAATCAGACTGCTCTGCATTCGGGGGTTCGAATCCCTCACTCGCCACCATCCATCACCTCCGCGGAAGACTGCGGAAATCCGAAGGCCCACGCGATCACCGCGGGGGCCTTCTCTCATCCCTGCCCCCGGACGCCGCCACCATGAATACGGTGGTCACATGCTCCAGACGATCCGCGCCCGCGTCGACCTCGGAGAGCGACCATGAGCGCCCCCGCCGGGTGGTACACCGATGACCAGGGTGCGACGCGATGGTGGGACGGATACCGATGGGACGGCGAGGCGCCGCCCCCCGTGACGTCGAGGGAGTTCCCGTCGGTCCCGGAGGGAACGAGCGCGAACACCGTATGGGTGTGGCTGATCGTGCTCCTCCCGGTGCTCAGCGCGATCGCCGCCATCGGATACCTGGTGCAGATGCAGCAGGGGATGTTCGACATGCTCGCCGTCGTCCCGCTGGACGGCTCGTCACCCCTCGACGTGGAGAGATTCATCGCCGCGGAGATCAACGCCTTCCTCACGCCGTGGTACCTGGTCCTGACGCTGTCGGGCTGGACGATCTACGGGCTCTCCGTCTGGTTCGCCGCCCTCGATGCCCGCGAGCTCGCCGGCCGAGGGTTCTCCCGACCTTTCCCCTGGGCGTGGACCTTCCTGTCCTCTCTCGTCTATGTGATCGGTCGTCATGTCGTGGTCCGTCGACGGGGAGGACGGGGGTCGGCACCGCTGATCGTGATGATCGCCATCCAGGTCGTCTTTCTTCTCGCGGCGTCCGTCTGGGCATCGGTGTTCGCGGCTCAGCTGTTCGAGACGGTCTTCTCGATGGTCACGACGCGGCGGATGTGACGTGGCCCCGCGAGTGCGAACGGTTCATAGACTGGACTGATGCGACCGCTCACCGAAGCCGACGTCCGGGCCTCGTTCGTCAATGCGGATGCCGACGAACTGCGCCTCATGGAGATGCCGCACGACTTCCTCCTCGTCGACTGGGACTATCTCGACTTCTTCGCCTGGCAGGATCCCGGCGCGAGTCGCCGTGGCTATGTGCTGATCCCGCACGACGAGGAGATCGTCGGCATCGTGCTGCGCGCGACGGATCCCGGACGTGCGCGTTCGGGCATGTGCAACATCTGTCACACGATGCAGCCCGGCAATCAGGTCGCGCTCCTCTCCGCACGTCGGGCGGGGGAGGCAGGGAAGCGCGGCGACTCGTTCGGCACCTACATGTGCGCCGACCTCTCCTGCCACGAGAACGTGCGTCTCGCCCACCCGCTCGCACCGAACGAGGTGAGGACTCCGGGGCAGGTCGACTTCCGCCTCGACGGCACGCGTCGCCGCATGGAGAGCTTCGTCTCGCAGGTCTGGGAGCGGGTCTGATCGCGGTTACGCTGGTCCCACACGTCCTGCGCTCGAAGGAGAAGCCATGAGTGATGCCATCCTGTTCGCCGTCGAAGAGGGAATGGCACGGCTGACGCTGAACCGCCCTGCTCGCCTCAACGCCTTCAATGCCGACCTCGCGCACGCCTGGAAGGACGCGACGGCCGAGGCGACGTCGAGATCCGATGTGAAGGCGATCCTGATCGATGCCGTCGGCCCCGCTTTCTGCGCCGGGGGCGATGTGATCGACATGGCGACGACGATGGGGGCTTCCGGCGCGGAGATCACCGCTCTCGCCGAGGTCATCAACACCGGCATCCGCTCGTTGACGGAATCGGCGGTGCCTGTCGTCGCCGCTGCCCACGGCACCACGGCCGGCGGTGGTCTGGGGATTCTGCTGTGCAGCGACTATGCCGTGGTCGGCTCGCGATCGAAGCTCGGCAGCCTCTACGCGAACATCGGTCTGACTCCGGATCTGTCAGTCTCCGCTCAGCTCGCCCGTGCCGTCGGTCAGCGCCGTGCCCTGCAGCTCGTGCTGCAGGATCGACTGCTGTCGTCGGTGGAGGCTGTGGAGTGGGGTCTCGTCGCCGAGGCCGTCGAAGGTGCGGACGCCGTCTCCGAGGCGGAACTGGTGCGTGCTCGCGGCGAGGCGATCGCGCGATTCTGGTTGGCGGGCGCTGCAGACGCCTACGGCCAGGCGAAGCGGCTGGTGCGATCGCAGCCGGAGCGCACGTTCGTCGAGCAGCTGAGTGAAGAGGCGCGTTCGATCGGAGCAGCCCTGGAGACGCCGGATGCGCAGGCCAGAGTCGCAGCCTTCGCCGCAGCATCGGCGAAGAAGGCCGGCTGACCTCTCCTCCACAGAGGCAGAGATCGAGAAAGGTCTTTGGCGACGAGGGCGGCGCCCGTGGCATCTGCGGGCGCGCGTGGCAGGATGAAGGCATCGCCGCACGACGAGAGGATCGCCATGTCCCAGCCGGACATCACCACGCATCAGACGCAGGGTGAGAAGAAGAACATGTCGCTGCTCATCAGGGGTTCCCTGTGGATCGCCATCGGGGCTCTGATCGCCGCGGCGCTCGTGTGCGTCATCTGGGTGCTCATCGGCGATCAAGATGGTCTGATCGGCCGGGCGTTCCTCACGATCCTGCTGCTCGCAGCGTTCGCCGGCATCGCGATCCTCGAAGCCGGTCTCGCGCCGAACCGTCCCGACTGGCTCCAGCTGGCGAGCATGGTGAGCTGGATCATCGCGCTCCTCGTCGGAGCCGTGAAGATCTGGCTGCCGGAAGACGGCTTCTACTTCGGTGCCGAGCGCTTCTTCCAGCTGCTCCTCGTGATCGGCATCCTTCAGCTCGCCCTGCTGCACGTGCGCCTGTTCACTCCCGCGGCGCGGCGATACGTCACAACATTCACGCGGGTCATCTACATCGTCACCATCACGTTCCTCGCTGGCCTCGTCGGCATGCTCGTGTTCTTCCTGGCCTTCCCGAACACGTTCCACTACGGCGAGCTCTACTGGCGCATCGTGGTCGCGCTGACGATCCTGGTGGCCGTCGGCACGACGCTGATCCCACTGCTGAACGCGCTCTTCGCTCCCAAGAAGAAGACGCCCGCCGATCGCGCTGTGGCATCGCCGCCGTCCTGGCCCACCTACGCAGACGGCATCACCCCGCTCCCGGCGCTTCCCGACGCATCGCCCGACTGGAACGCCTACTACACGGGTCACCCGACCGTCGTGCCGCAGCAGCAGGCGCTTGCCGCAGCGCCGGTCTCGAGTTTCCCGGTCGCGCCCCAGCCCACATCGCCACAGCCCGCTGCTCCGCAGTTCACGCAACCGGTCGCCCCGTCTCCGACGGCTCCGGGAGGCCATCCGGTGCCACCGGCGCCGGCCGCGCAGCCGACGGCTCCTCCGCAGGAGACCTCGCCGGCCTTCCCGCCGCCTCCCCCCGCCCCGCAGCGGCCTGCCCAGTGACACTCGAACTCGAGCTCCTCGAGCTCGCGAGCGAGATCGCGGAAGAAGCCGGACGGCTCGCGCGCACGCGTCGACAGGAGGGGGTACGTCTGGCGGCCACCAAGTCGTCGCTGGCCGATATCGTCACCGAAGCCGATCGAGAGGTCGAGGCGCTCATCCGCGAACGCCTTCGGGCCGCGAGGGCCGACGACGGTTTCCTGGGGGAGGAGACCGGTGCCGAGGCCGGCAGCAGCGGGATCACGTGGGTCGTCGATCCGATCGACGGCACCGTCAACTATGCATACGGCATCCCGGCGTACAACGTGAGCATCGCCGCCGTCCGCGGCGATCCCGATCCGGAGACCTGGGAAGCACTCGCCGGTGCGGTCAACGCCCCCGCGCTCGGCGAGATGTTCACGGCCGCCCGCGGCCAGGGCGCGTGGTCGAACGGCGACCGTCTCGAGGTGACCGGAGAGACCCCGGCCGGAGCGCTGCTCGCCACGGGGTTCGGCTACGACCCGACCACGCACGAGGGCGACATCGCCACCGTGGGGCGGGTGATGCCGATGGCCCGGGATCTGAGACGCATGGGAGCCGCAGCACTCGACCTCGCCTTCGTCGCGGCGGGGCGACTGGACGGATACTTCGAGCGGGGGCTTCGTCCGTGGGACTTCGCCGCCGGTGCCCTCCTCGTCGAAGAAGCGGGTGGTGTGGTGTCGCGCATCGATATCGACTCCCCCCGTCCGATGCTGCTCGCGGGCGGGGCGGAAGTGCACTCGCGACTGCGCGCCATCCTCGACCAGAAACATTGAACGATTCATGGCATTCCCAGACTGATCAAGATATGGTTTATGCGATCGTTACTTTCGCCACCCGAAGGTGAAAGTCAAAGTTTGCGCCCCCCGAGCTTGACGCACGACCGAGAGAAACGCTTTGCCCTTCGAGACTTCCCAGGCTGCCTCTGCGCCCACGCGCCGGTCCAGCCGACTCCGCACTGCGGCCTCTGAGGCCCCCGCGGCGGGACCGACGGCACCTATCTCCGCCGCCGAATCCGCCGCCGAATCCGCCGCCGCGGCCCCCACTGCCGCCGTCGACGCCACGGCCGTCGCCCTCGCTGCT
>NZ_DFQP01000101.1:0-17734 GCF_002377845.1 Microbacterium sp. UBA3486 | reverse complement strand
GCCACGCGGTGCCCCGCTCGGGAAGCCGATCGAGCTCTGCCCAGCGGCGGCGGCCGGAGGCGTCCTCGGCATAGGCGACCACGAGCGCGGCGTGCTCGGACGGTGCCGCCTCCGGATCCAGGACGGCGACCCGGGCGCCCCAGGCGGCGAGCACGCGCTCGAGGTCGTGCACGAGCGGGCCCGTTCCGAGGAGGCAGACGTCGCGGTGCTCCTGCGGCCAGCGGTGAAGGGCATCGGCGGACTCGCGTTCCTGCACCTCGAGCGTCAGCCGGTCGAGTGCGGTCGAGCGCTCTCCGTGGGCCCCGCTCTCGAGGGCCTCGACCAGAGCGGCGGCCGGTGCGTCGGCCAGGACGAGTCGTCCGGTGCGCAGACGGATCCGGGGGCGGCCGTCGGCACCGACGACGAGATGCGCCCCGGTGTCGGGGAGCGGCAGGATGCGGGGTTCGGAAGTCATGGTGTCTCTCGGTGAGGGGTCCGGCCGGGCGCGAACGCCCGGCCGGACGGGAGTGCGCTCGAAAGCGCGACGGAAGGATCCGCGATCAGTCGAACGGGTTCTCGACCAGGGCGTTCGAGTGCGATGCCGACAGGTGCGCCAGCTGCTCGGACTCTTCGATCTCGGCGAGGATCTGCTTTTCCATTTCGTGCTCCTTCTGTGAGGTGTCCGCCTCGCGGGGTGCGGGGCGGTGTCCACGGTGAGTGAACACTGACGACCCTAAATGATAATGATTCTCAATATCTACTAGGATCGCTGACATGTCCTCCTCCACCCCCCTCCTCGCCGCTGATCACCGGGCCGGAGTCGTCTACGAGATCCATGACGGCTCCCGGCGTGTCGCCGTCGCCGACAGCTGGCTCGCCGAGCACGCGGGCTTCCTCCGCCTCCCCGCCGGATCATCCGGCCGCTGGGCGTTCGCGGACGACCGCGGCGGTGCGCTGGTCATCGGAGACGCGGACTCCGTACGACGCGTCCCGATCGCCATCCCGGCGGAGCATCTGGCCTGCGATCCGAGCGGACGCCACGTGGTCGTCACCTCCGGTCTGGGCATGAACGAGGAAGCCTGGACCGACCTGGTGTCCGTCGTCGATCTCGCGACCGACTCCTCCGTGCGCTTCCGCGTGCGCACCGGTGAGCCCGGCGTCGTGGTCGCTCCGGATCAGGCCACGGGAGAGCCGATGATCGTGCTCCGCCATCGCGAACCCGGAGCCGTCGAGGCGCTGCCCCTCGCGACGGCGCTCGAGGTCGGAGCGCACGCACCGGTCCTGCGCGGGCACGTCATCGACGACCTCGCTGCAGACGGACACGGCGACGTGGTGGACCCCGCTTCCGGCATCATCGGCATCGCGACGAGCCGCGGTCTGGAGCGCTTCATCGTCGACGGTGGAGTTCCCCGCGCCATCGGCATCGTCCCGTGGCCCGTCGCAGGACGCGCGTACTACCTGCGCCTCGCGGGCGACACCGGGCGCGCCACCGGCATCGTCCGCGGAGGACCGGCCTCTCCCGGATCGTGGCCGGAGTGGACCAACACCTTCGTCGATATCGACCTCGCGTCGGGAGCCTCCCGCACCGTGCCGCTGCCGCCGGGGCTCGCCTTCCGTTTCGCCCTCGCCACGGGCGTCGCAGCCGTCTCCGTCATCCATCCCGACGGGGATGTCGTGATCGTGATCGATCGGGAGGACGCGCGCATCGCGCGGATCACCCCGATCCCGGCGATGACGCACCCGCCCCGCGCAGGACGATTGCCGTGGGACGGCGTCGACGGCCGCCCCGCACAGCGCCGGTCCATCGCGATCGACCCCGGCACCGGAACGATCGCCGTCACCAGCGGCGGAGACGGCACGATCCACCTCGTCGACGACAGCGGCATCTCGACCATCGAGCTCCCCACCCCACTCGACGAGGGCGGGCACCTGCTGTGGGCCGGTGCCGACCACCGCGTCGACGATCTGGTCGGCCGATGAGCGCTCGCCGATCCGTGCTCGACGACGCCCTCGCACGTGCGGAACGTCACGGTCGACCGGGTCTTCCCGTCGGGGGCTTCATCCTGGGTCGGGCCGACGGTCGCTCTCGTCGCGGTATCCACCGCCTCGACGGCACGACCGTGATCGAGCCCGACGGGCACCTCCATCGGATCTTCCCGTCGCCCGACCGTCGGCGCATCGCCGTCGAGTGGGCGCCCACCGCCGACGAGAACGCCGTCCTCGGCATCGTCGATGCCCACGGAGGCACCCTGCAGCTGCACCCCGACATCCGTCTGCGCTACGACACCGTGCTCTGGGCACCCGACTCGCGCAGCCTCGACGTCGTCGCGAGCCGCGACCGGATGCTCGTGACCCTGGACCTGCAGACCGGCGAGCAGCGGGCGGCCGCTCTCGAGGCCGATGCACGACTGCGACTGTTCCCCGGCGGGGAGAGCGGCCTGCGCGCCCTCAGCTCGGGTTCGCGAGGCACGACGCTGACCGACCGGGGCACCGGAGCATCGCTGGGTCGCTGGCCGGCGCTCCTGCGGGCCTCCCCTCTCGGCACCGGCGTGCTGGTGTGGCACGACCGCGGGCTCGATGCCGTGCCGAACGTCGGTGCCGGAAAAGACGATGCCGGAAAAGACGGGGCCGGAAAAGACGATGCCGGAAAAGACGATGCACTCTGGCGCTGGCACGATCCCGACGCGCTGATCGTCGATGTCGCGGTGCATGATGACCGCGTCGTCGTCCTCGCTGTCGCCGACGGGCGCAGCGTGCTCATCGACCTGGTCGACGGTGTCGAGGTCGCGCGCATCGAGGCCGCGTCGAGCCCCTCCGATGCGCTCACCACCACGATGATCGGCGTCGACGACGGCGTGCTGCGTCTCGGCGTCGAGGGCCCGCTCACTCCCCCTCGCCTCCTGCAGCGCGAGCGCCGGGGGACCGTGGTGGTGCCGGCCGCTGCCGTGCGGCCCCTCGGCACGACCGTCCGCCACGACATCCGCGCCGACGACGGCGTGATCCTGACCGTCCACGTGACCTCTCCCCCGGGAACGGAGGGTCCGCTGCCGCTGATCCTGACCTGCTACGGCGGGTTCGGCGTGCCGCACCTTCCGCTCTTCGAGCCGACCGTGCCCGCCTGGGTCGAATGCGGTGGAGCGTACGCCGTCGCGCAGCTCCGCGGTGGTGGCGAGCGCGGAGCTGCGTGGCGCGAGGCGGGCCGCGGCAGGAGCAAGCACCGCACGATCGCCGACCTCGCCGACATCGCGCGCGGACTCATCGAGGCCGGGATCACGCGACCCGACCTCCTCGTCCTCGCCGGGGCCTCTCTGGGCGGGGTCGTCGCAGCCGGGTGTGCGATCGCGCACCCGGAGCTGTGCGCGGGATTCGTCACCACCGCCGCTCCCCTCGATCTGCTCCACCTGGACGATCATCCGCTCGGTGCACGCTGGCGAGCGGAGTTCGGCGATGACGGCACCCGCGAATCGCGCGCTCACCTCCGGGCCCTGTCTCCGCTGGCGCAGGCCGAAGCCCTTCCGGCCGGTGCCCGGATCCCCTCCTATCTCGGCGTCGTACTCGGTGAGGACACCCGAGTGCGCGCTCGCGACACGCACCGGCTGGTCGAGGCGCTACGACGAGCCGGCGGGTCCGCCCGGCTCTGGACGGCTTCGGGGGCAGGACACGGTGCGAACGAGTCCGCCGCGCTGCACGAGCTGGGACTCACCGTGCTGGACTTCGCGGCCGAACTCACGACCGAATCCACGACCGAATCCACGACCGAATCCACGATGGGACGTGCCCGATGAGCGAATCCACCGGAGCCCTCACCGGGACGGACACACGGCGCACCCCCGTTCGGCGCATCCCGCGCCTTCGTCGGCGCACCGGCGGCCGCGTCGGCTTCCGGCGGATGCTGCCCGTCGGCCCGACCGTGACGACGATCACGGTGCTCGCTGTGCTCGTCCTCATGCTCTCGGCCGCCACCGGACCCGTCACGGTCTCGCCCCTCGATGCCGCGAAGATCGTGATCGGCCATCTGGCCCCCGGCATGCCCTGGATGTCCGACGGCACCCTCACGCCGTTGCAGGATCAGGCCGTGTGGCAGTTCCGGGTGCCGCGGTCGCTCCTCGCCGCGCTCTCGGGCGCAGGTCTCGCTCTCGCCGGGGCGATGATGCAGGCGGTCGTGCGCAACCCGCTCGCCGAGCCCTACATCCTCGGCGTCTCCTCCGGCGCGAGTGTCGGCGCCGTGCTGGTGATCGTGTCGGGCGGCGCCACGTTCCTCGGGCTCACGATGAGCGGGGCGGCGTTCGTGGGCGCGATGGTCGCCTGCATCCTCGTGGCCATGCTCGCGCGCATCCGCGGAGAGCTGTCTCCGACCCGCATGATCCTCGCCGGCGTCGCACTGGGCGCCCTGTTGAGCGCGGTGACCAGCTACCTCACGCTCACCACCGATGCCCAGAACGTCGTCAGCGTGATGTTCTTCCTGCTCGGCAGCGTGTCGGCCGCCGACATGTCGTCGCTGCTGATCCCCGCGGTCGCACTCGCCATCGCCTGCATCGCGGTCTTCGGGCTCTCGCGGTCGATGAACGCGCTGCTCGCCGGTGACGAGTCCGCGATGGCGGTCGGCGTACGAACGACCCGGCTGCGTGGGCTGCTGCTCGTGCTCGCCTCGCTCCTGACCGGTGCGATCGTGGCCGTGAGCGGCGGCATCGGCTTCGTCGGCCTCGTCGTGCCGCACATGGCGCGACTCCTGGTCGGGTCGGATCATCGTCGGATGCTGCCGATCACGGTCCTCGGCGGCGCGCTGTTCCTCATGGTCGCCGACCTGCTGGCCCGTACGGTCGCGATGCCGACCGAGATCCCCCTCGGAATCCTCACCGCCTTCGTCGGTGCTCCCTTCTTCCTGTGGTTGATGCGCAGTGGCGGCGAGCGCGCGGGGTTCGACCGATGAGCGTGCTGTTCGACGGCGTGAGCGTCGCACGCGGCGGTCGCACCGTGCTGCACGGCATCGACGTCGAGGTCGGCACCGGGCGCATCGTGGGACTGCTCGGCCCCAATGGCAGCGGCAAGTCCACGCTCCTGCGCGCGCTCTTCACGGGTCAGCCTCCGCACACCGGGCGCGTCCTGATCGACGGCGCCGACGTGTCGCAGCTGGCCCCGCGCGCCCTCGCCCGCACGGTGTCGGTCATGCTGCAGGACTCCCCTTCCGAGTTCGACCTGACCGTGCGGGAGACCGTGCTCGTGGGCCGTTCGCCGCATCGTCCGCCCTTCAGCCGGGACACCGCGGAGGATCAGCGCATCGTGGACCAGGCTCTGCGCACCGCCGACGTGCACGACCTCGGCGACCGCCTGGTCCGTTCGCTCTCGGGCGGTCAGCGCCAGCGGGTGATGCTCGCCCGCGCTCTCGCGCAGAGCGGCGAGATCCTCGTGCTGGACGAACCGACCAACCACCTCGACATCGCGCACCAGCTCGACCTGATGCGCGTCGTGAGCGGACTCGGCACGACCGTGATCGCGGCCCTGCACGACCTCAACATCGCCGCGGCGTTCTGCGACGAGGTCGCCGTGCTCGACGAGGGCCGACTCGTGGCCTTCGGTCCGCCCGACACGGTGCTCACCCCGGCGCTCGTCGATGAGGTCTTCCACGTCACCGCCCGCATCGCCATCGAGGTCGACACCGGGGCACGCGCGATGACCTTCCATCCCCGAGAGCCCGCCGGCCGCTGATCCCCCGGCATCCGAACTCATACCCCCACCCCGCACCAACGAAGGAGAACACGAATGACACCCCGTACCCGAACCACCCGTCTGCTGGCCGCCGTCACCGTCGGCCTGGGCGCGATCGCCCTCACCGCATGCGGCGGTGGGGTCTCGAACGGAACGGCACCCACCGCCTCCGGTGAGGCGGTGACGATCGAGAACTGCGGCCGCACGGTCGAGATCCCGTCCACGCCCACCGCCGTCGTCGGGCTGCACCCGTCGCAGACCGAGCTGCTGCTGCGTCTCGGCCTCGCCGATGCGCTCGTCGGCCAGGCCCAGGCCACGACCCAGAAGCTGCCGTCCGACGTCGCGGACCTCGCCGCCGAGGTGCCGGTCATCGGCGGTGACGCCCCTCCGAGCCGGGAAGAGCTCCTCGCCGTCGAACCCGACTTCGTCTACTCGCCCACGACGTACGAGTTCACTGCCGAGCAGGGATTCGCCAGCATCGAGCAGCTGGCGGACGCCGGGGTCGCCGCGTACACCGCGACGGGCGGCTGCTTCGACCGCCGCATGGAGGGCACGGTCGACGACCTCTTCACCGACCTCGAGAACCTCGGCTCGATCTTCCACGTGGAAGACGAGGCGGACGACCTGATCGCGTCGTCGCAGGCCGAGCTCGCCACCGTGGACACCGCGATCGAGGGACAGGATCGCCCCCGCGTCGCGCAGGTCTTCATCGAGGGGACCACCCTCACCGCCATCGGCGCCGGCATCGAGTACGACATCCTGCAGCGCGCCGGTGCCGACAACGTCTTCACGCCGGAAGACCCCGCGTTCGCCGACTTCTTCGCCGCCGAGATCACCCCCGAATCCCTCGCCGCCGAAGCACCCGACGCGCTCGTCTTCGCGGTGTCCGACCCCGCTCACGAGGCCGCCGTCCGCTCCTACCTCGCGACGACCTTCCCCGACATGCCCGCCGTGCGCGACGGCCGCCTGATCGCGGTGCCCTCGACCGATCTGTTCCCCGGCACGCTCGGCAACGTCTCGGCGGTCCGGCTCATCGCCGAGGGCCTCTACCCCGACGCCGTCTTCGGCTGAGCCGCGTCGGTAGGCACTGCGCCCCGGGGACCTCGGTCTCCGGGGCGCAGACCCTCCGGGCTCGCTGTCAGGCCTGCATCACCGCGAGCACGTTGCCCGCGGGATCGCGGAACCATGCGATGTCCGGACCCCGACCGTTGCCGCGCACGATACCGCGTTCGTCGGACGGGAATTCCTCATCGCTGTAGATCTTGGTCTGCACGCCCCGGGCGATGAGCTCATCCACGGCGGCGTCGACATCGGCCACCGGGAAGTTCAGGATCGTGAAGCTCGCCGGGGTGTGGTTCGGCTTCGAGTAGACGAGGATCGATCCGCCGCTCGGCAGCCGCAGGTCGAGGAAACCCATCGCATTGCGCTCGACGTCGAGCCCGAGCGCCGTGCCGTAGAACTCCTCCGCCGCGTCGATGTCGTCGACGCTGAATCCGCTGAATGCGTTGTCCGCTGTGAAGGCCGCCATGCTTCCAGCATCCGCCGTCCTCCGCCGATTGTCGAGGCCTTCCTCGAACGCCTTCATCGAGCCCCTTCATCGGCGTCATCCCTCTCCCCCGCGAGGCACCAGCCGTGCCGTGAAGCGGTCGGTCACCCGCAGCGGATCGAACAACGCCCCGAGCCCGAAGCGCACGAGCAGCGCATGCACACCCAGGCAGATCCCGATCACGATCGCGGTGAGAAGGATGGGGGCGACGGCCTCGACCACGTCCGTCGTCCGCCCGCGCGTCGAGCGCAGGACCGCATCGATGAGGGCGAGGGGCATCATGTGCAGCACGTAGATCGGCAGGGTGCGCTGTCCGATCCAGCGCAGGGGCCGCGCGACCACGTCGACGTGGCGGTCCAGGAGCACGCTGAGCGACACCCCGAACGCCACTGCGATCAGGGCGAGCGCGGGCCACACGCCCGGCAGCAGGCGGATGGCCAGGCCCGCCACGACGGCCAGCGCCGCGACGTACACGGCGGCGAGCGCGACGGTGCTCCACACCCCGACGCTCTTCGCGAACCGTTCGACGACCGCGCGCAGCCGCAGCCCCACGAGGAAGAAGAACAGGTTCTGCACCAGCTGCCACAGGTTGCCGAGGTCGGGGATGACCCCGGCCCCGGCGACCGCCGCGATCACGAAGGCGACCGGCAGCACCACGACCGCCGGGATGCGGCGACTCAGTCGACCGATCGCCAGGTACACCGCGAGCGCGAGCAGATACCAGAGGTTCGTCGGGCTGATGGTCAGCTGCACGAGCAGCTCCCACCCGCTGGTCGCCCGAGCCGTGTCGAAGTCGGGCGCCAGAGCGAGCACGAACGTCTGGATGACGACCCAGACGATGTAGAGCATCGTCAGCCGTGCCGCGCGCCGCCGCCAGGAACTGCCGTCGTCGACGAGCACCGCGCGTGCGGCGAACATCCCGGAGACCAGGAAGAACAGCGGTATCCGCAACGGCAGCAGCTGGGCGTTCAGCGTCGCCCAGGCGTCGGTGACCGGCCCCGCACCCGGGGCCTCGATCGCGTGCTTGGTCACGACGTGCCAGAGCACCACCAGGATGATGCAGATGCCCTTCGCGACATCGGGCCATCCGACGCGTGGCGCGGGAGCCGCCGTCACGACGCCGCGCGCACGAGCCGCGCCACCAGGTCGACGTATGTCACTCCCGCCGCGGCGAACATCCGCGGCACCTGCGATGCCGCGGTCAGCCCCGGCATCGTGTTGACCTCGTTCAGCACCGGACCGCGGTCGGTCAGGAAGAAGTCCATCCTCGCCACACCCTCGCATCCGAGGGCATCGAACACGGCGATCGCCGCCCGCTTGAGTGCCGACACCTCACCGGCGTCGAGCTGCGCCGGAACCGTGAACCGCGCGCTGCCGTCGTACTTGGTGGCCGTGTCGAACAGTCCCGTCGCGTGGATCTCGAGGGGCGGAGCGGCCCAGCGGATGCCGCCCTTCTCACGCAGCACCGCCACGTCGATCTCACGCCCCCGCACGACCTCTTCGACCAGGATCCGGCGGTCGAAGCGCGCGGCCTCGTGCAGCGCGGCGAGCAGATCCTCCTCCCGCGTCACGAGACCCACACCGTGGCTGGATCCGGACGACACCGGCTTCACCACGACCTCGCCCTCGAACTCCACGTCTCCGATGTCGTCGGCCGAGACCAGGCGACCGCGTGCGGTGCCCAGCCCGACGGCATCAGCCACCAGCTTCGTCGTCCACTTGTCCATGCCGATGGCTCCGGCGCGCAGGCCCGAGCCGACCACACGTACGCCGGCGAGGGCGCACAGCGCCGCGAGGGCACCATCCTCGCCCAGGGCACCGTGCACCGCGGGGAAGACCACGTCGGTCCGCGTGAGCAGCGGAAGGGCGAGAGCGAGCGACTCGGCGGCCGAGCCCCCGTGCGGGCGGCCCTCGACGCGCCAGATGCCGTCACGGTCGATCGTCACGCACGTGACCTCGTGATCGCCCATCCGCAGGGCGGCGGCGACCGCGGCTGCCGACGCCAGCGACACCTCGTGCTCGGCGTTCTGTCCCCCGCCGATGACCAGCACCTTCGTCGTCATGCGACACTCCTCTGCACTCGCGGCCCGATTCCGGTGACGATCGTGTGCGGGATGGTTCCCGCCCACCGCGCCCACTCCTGCACCGACGGCACGGCTCCCCCTTCGGGTCCGAACACGGTCGCGATCGTGCCCCGGGGGAACCGCACGGCGCCGGTGTCGATCACGATCTGATCCATGGACACCCTCCCGACGAGCGGATACCTCACCCCGTCGATCTCCACGCCGGCGCCCGCTTCCCGTTCCCGCGGGATGCCGTCGGCGTACCCGACGCCGACGACGGCCAGGTGCGTCTCCCGATCGGTCACCGCCCCGCCTCCGTAACCGACCGCGGTTCCTTCCGGCACGCGCACGCTGTGCACGACCGGTGCCGTCCAGCGCGCGGCCCCCACCAGCGCGGTCGTCTCCGACGGGTCGATCCCGACGAGTCCCGCCCCGATCCGCACCATGCCGAAATGGGTCGCCGGGTCGGTCAGCGCTCCGGACGTCGCGGCGAGATGCACGAGTACGGGGCCGAGTCCTGCGCGCAGCACGGCGTCGCGCCCCTGTCGCATCCGGAGCACCGCTGCCGCGTTCGCCGCCGGGTCGGCCTCATCGGCGCGCGGCAGATGCCCCATGACCCCCGTGATCTCGACCCTGCCCCGCCCGGTACGCGCCAGCCGGAACAGCTCGGACCAGTCGTCGAGAGGGCACCCTCCCCGCGCCATGCCGGTGTCGAGATGCAGGTGCACGCGTACCGGATCCCCGGCATCGGCGATCAGTTGGCGAAGCTCTTCGACCGAACCGACGGCGATGTCGATGCGGTGCTCCGCGGCGACGTCCGCGTCGACACCTGACGGGTTCAACCAGGAGAGGATCGGCACATCGAGCCCGGCATCGCGGAGCGCGACCGCCTCGGCGACATCGGTCACCCCCAGCCATCCGGCTCCGGCGGCGACCGCGGCCCTGGCCACGACGACGGCCCCGTGCCCATAGCCGTCGGCCTTCACCACGGCCATGATCGGCACGGCGGTCACGGCCTGCACACGGCGCAGGTTCTCGGCGACGGCACCGGGAAGGGTGTGGAGCGTCGGCGCGTGCAGACGCGAGTACGTGGTGCGCTCGGTGGCGAGAAGGGTGGTCATCGCTTCGTCCTCGGGTCGGCGGTCGGGTCGGCGAGCATCTCGGGGCATCCGTCGTCGACGGCATCGGGGCGCAGCTCGTAGTGCCACGACTCGTTCGCGTAGATCTGGCAGAGGCCGTAGCGCGAGCCGCGCTGGGCGAGCCAGTCGAGCGCCGCCCACGGTCCGAGGTCGACCGCATCGCCCGTCACGTGCTCCGAGGTCTCGGGTGTGGCCACCCAGCGGCGCGCCTCTTCTTCTGATCCGTACTGGACGATGGCATCCTGCAGCATCCACTCCTGCAACGCGGGAGAGCGCCATCCGCTGTTCACACGGATGGTCACCCCGTCGGCCTCGGCGTCGGAAGCAGCGTGCTGCAGCGCCGCGAGCAGAGCGGGGTCGAGGTTGCCGACGGCGACCCTGTCGACCTCGAAGACCGTGGGCTTGTCATCGTCGAGGATCACACCGTCGGCCTCGGTCGGGGCGACCACCGAGCCGGCGGATGCCCCGGTCGGAACGGGCGTCGGGGCGGGCGAGGGGATCGTGTGCGCCGCATCGGCGAATGCCGCGGACAGCGACTGCTGCACCGCGAACGCGAGGATCACGGCCGCAGCGATCGCGATCAGCGTGACGACGACACGGCGACGGCGACGCACTCGCGGTGGATGGGGGATGGTGCGGGTGTTCATGCTCCCAGTGAAGAAGGGGGCCGGTTGCCGGGGCGTATGCGCTTTTGCATATGCTGCCGATATGCCGCACTGCGTAGGATCGCAGCCATGCGTGTACTGATCGTCGAGGACGAGCCCTACCTCGCCGAGGCGGTACGTGACGGACTGCGGCTGGAGGCGATCGCCGCCGACATCGCCGGCGACGGCGACACCGCGCTCGAACTGCTGAGCATCAACTCCTACGACCTCGCCGTGCTCGACCGCGACGTTCCCGGCCCGTCCGGCGACGACATCGCCCGGTGGATCGTGGCCTCCGGCAGCGGCATCCCGATCCTGATGCTGACCGCCGCCGACCGCCTCGATGACAAGGCGACCGGCTTCGAGATCGGCGCGGACGACTACCTCACCAAGCCGTTCGAGCTCCGCGAACTCGTACTGCGACTGCGCGCCCTCGACCGGCGCCGTCAGCGCAGCCGGCCGCCCGTGCTCGAGGTCGCGGGGCTGCGCCTCGACCCCTTCCGTCGCGAGGTGTACCGCGACGACCGCTACGTCGCACTGACGCGCAAGCAGTTCGCGGTGCTGGAGGTGCTGGTCGATGCCGATGGCGGAGTGGTCAGCGCCGAGGAGCTGCTGGAGCGCGCCTGGGACGAGAATGCCGACCCGTTCACCAACGCGGTGCGCATCACGGTGTCGTCGCTGCGCAAGCGCCTGGGCGAGCCGTGGCTGATCTTGACGGTGCCCGGCGTCGGGTACCGGATCGGGACGGACGCCGATGCGTAGACGCCGCGGGATGAGCGCCCGCCTCAAGCTCACCCTCAGCTATGCGGGGATCGTGCTGGTGTCGGGACTCCTGCTTCTCGCCGCCGTGGCTCTGTATCTGCTGCGGTACGTGCCGGACGTGCAGATCCCCTACTTCGAGGTCCGCGTGCCGAACCGCTCCGACCTGATCCGGGCTTTCGTGCCGGTCGCCTCCACCGTCATGGTCGTGCTGCTCGCCCTGGGTCTGGGCGGCGGATGGCTGCTCGCCGGACGGATGCTGGCACCTCTCGAGCGCATCGGCGACGCGGCGCGGCTGGCCGCGCAGGGATCGCTCTCCCATCGGGTCGCTCTCCCCGGCCCCCGCGACGAGTTCCGCGACCTGGCCGATGTCTTCGACTCGATGCTCGAACAGCTCGAGGCGCACGTCGCGGAACAGCAGCGGTTCGCCGCCAACGCCTCGCACGAACTGCGCACACCTCTCGCGATCTCGCAGACGCTGCTCGAGGTCGCGCACGACGACCCGGAGCGCGACGTCGACGAGCTGATCTCACGCCTGCAACAGGTCAACACCCGCGCGATCGACCTCACCGAGGCACTGCTGCTGCTCAGCCGGGCGGACCGACGAACGTTCACCCGCGAGATCGTCGATCTGTCGCTCCTCGCGGAGGGAGCAGTCGAGGCGCTGGTGCCCCTCGCGGATCGTCGCGGTGTCGCCGTGGAGGTGGGCGGCGTACCGGCACCGGTGCTCGGCTCCGCCGCCCTCCTGCCGCAGCTGGTGACGAACCTCGTGCTCAACGCGATCGTGCACAACCTGCCGTCCGGCGGAGCCGTCGCCGTGCGCACCCACTCGATGCCCCATGCGGTCGCGCTGGTCGTCGAGAACACCGGCGAGGTGCTGCCGGCGCACCGTGTGGCGACACTCGTCGAGCCTTTCCAGCGCGGCGCCGAACGCATCCGCAGTGACGACCATGCCGGGGCGGGGCTCGGCCTCGCGATCGTCGACCGCATCACCCAGGCGCACGGCGGGACACTGGTGCTCACCCCGCGCACGGACGGCGGCCTGATCGTGACGGTGTGGCTGCCGCATCCGTACCCGGTGGAGCCTCCCGTCTGACCGACCCTGCCCCGGGGTTTCGAACCGCGTGGTTTCGACTCAGGCCACGCGGGGATCGCGCGTCGCAGCGAGCTCACGGCCGTAGGTGCGAGCGTCGGCCTCGGCGTTCTCCTTGAGCTCGCGCGCCGTGTCGGCGAAGGCGTCGAGGGCCGGGTTCACGCCGACCAGGGTGAACGGACGCTGCACGACGCGCAGGTCGAGGCCCCAGACGTCTTCGAGCACGCGGCGCAGCCACCCGGTCGAGTGGTCCCAGCCCTCCTTGGGCGAGCCCGGGGAGTAGTTGCCGCCGAGGACCGTGACCAGCGTGGCGGGCTTGCCGTTCAGCGCGGTGCCGGTCGGGTCGATGCGCGCGTCGGTGTAGGCCAGGTCGAACCAGGTCTTGAAGTGCTGCGAGACGCCGTAGTTGTACAGCGGCACCGCGAACAGGAGCGCGTCGGCGCCGATCAGCTCATCGGCGAACTGCGAGGCGAGAGCGCGGGCATCGTTCTGCGCGGGAGTGCGCTGGGCCTCGTCGACGAAGCCGCCCGTGACGGCATCCGCCCAGGCGGTCGCGGGCACCGGGTCGCTCGCCAGGTCGCGGCGGGTGACCGTGGAGTCGGGGTGGGACGCGGTCCACTCGGCCTCGACCAGGTCGGCGAGCGCTCGGCTGGCGGACGACGCGGGAAGGATGCTGGCATCCAGGCGGAACAGGGACATGGGCCTACCTCTCGTTTTCGTAGTCGCTAGGTTTTTCTTAGCGGCGGTGATTAACGTAGCACGGGTAGGATGAGGGCATGGCCGAGGTCGACGAAGAGCGTCAGGTGTGCGACGTTGCCGTCACACTCGCCTTCAGCGTGCTCGGAAAGCGGTGGAACGGCATGATCGTGTCGTCGCTCGGCGGGGGTCCATCGACCTTCGTCGCTCTGCGTCGGGCCGTCGCCGGAATCAGCGACACCGTGCTCTCCGACCGCCTCGCCGAACTCGCCGAGGCCGGACTCGTGGCCCGCACGGTCGACGCCGGCCCGCCTGTGACCGTGTCGTACGCGCTCACGCCCGCCGGGGAAGGACTCCTGCCGATCCTGAACCAACTCGGGCAGTGGGCCTCGGCGAATCTCGCCGCGCGCGCCCACTGAGACGTTTCATCCGTCTGCCACCCGCATGACCGATCAACGGATGCATGCGAACACACCGAGTACCCCTCATGCATCCGGGACCTCCTCATGCAGGTGGAAGCCCCACACCCGTCACCAGGGGCTGGGCTCGTAGTCCTTCAGGAACACGCCGTGGATGTCTTCGCCGGCCTCGCCGCGCACGATCGGGTCGTACACGCGGGCGGCGCCGTCGACCAGATCGAGCGGGGCATGGAAGCCCTCCTCGGCGAGGCGCACCTTCGTGTAGTGCGGACGCTCGTCGGTGATCCAGCCGGTGTCGACGGCGGTCATCAGGATGCCGTCCTTCTCGAGCATCTCGCCCGCGCTCGTGCGTGTGAGCATGTTGAGAGCAGCCTTGGCCATGTTCGTGTGCGGGTGGCCGGGGCCCTTGTAGCGGCGTGAGAACTGGCCCTCCATGGCCGAGACGTTCACGACGTACTTGCGGTGCGCATCGGACGCGGCCATCGAGGCGCGCAGGCGGCTGATCAACAGGAACGGCGCCGTCGTGTTGGCGAGCTGCACCTCGAGCATCTCGAGCGGGTCGACCTGCTCGATCGACTGCACCCAGCTGTTCACGCGGTTCACGTCGGGCACCAGTCCGCCGGCGTCGATCGCGGTGCCGTCGGCGTGCTTCTCGAGCGACGACGACCCCGGGGCCATCGCGAGGCGCGCGAGGTCTTCGGCGGTGAGCGCCTGGCCGCCCTGCTCGGCGACGGTGCCGCCGAGGGCTGCGACCGAGAGCAGCGGATGCGCGTCGACGGATGCCTGCAACGCCTGCGGGTGCGGATCGGCGGTGTGGCCGAACGTCTCCATCTCGGGCAGGGGTCCGTCGGGGAGGGGCTGCAGCTCGGCATCCGCCAGCAGCGAGTACGCCCCCGGCGAGCGGCGCACTGTCTGCGCGGCGTTGTTGATGAGGATGTCGAGCGGCCCTTGTGCGGCGACGGAGTCGGCGAGGCCGATCACCTGGGCGGGATCGCGCAGGTCGATGCCGACCACCCGCAGGCGGTGCAGCCAGTCCGCCGAGTCGGGCAGCGCCGAGAAGCGCCGCACGGCATCGCGCGGGAAGCGGGTCGTGATCGTGGTGTGCGCGCCGTCGCGCAGCAGCCGCAGCGCGATGTGCATGCCGATCTTGGCGCGGCCGCCCGTGAGCAGGGCGCGCTTGCCGGTGAGGTCGGTGCGGGCGTTGCGCTTGCCGTGGCTGAAGCGGGCGCAGTCCGGGCAGAGCTGATGGTAGAACGCGTCGACCACGGTGTACGGCTGCTTGCAGATGTAGCAGTTGCGGGGCTTCAGCAGTTCGCCAGCGATCGGGGCGTCGACGACGCTGGTGGCGAGATCGTTGCCACGGGTCTCATCATCGATGCGGTCGGGGGCACCGGTGGCGGTGCGGGCGACCACGGCCTTGTCGGCCTCGGCGATCGCGTCGCGGATCTGCTTGCGGCGCACGCGCTTGACGTCTTTGAACATCGCCGCGGTGGCCTGGCGTACCGCGATGAAGTCGGGGTGCTCGTTGTCGATCCGGTGCAGCTCGCGCAGCACACGCAGGGTGGTGGCGAGATCTTCGGGGTCGACGCCCGGTCCGAGGTCGGGTGCAGCGTCGGAGGGGGCGTCGGTCATTGTCCCGATTTTACGCGAGTGTCCTGGGCATCCGCCCCGCCGCCCTCGCCTCGCCTCGCCTCGCCCTCGCCCCCACCCCCGGTGCCGAGTGCACGGCATGTCCCCGAGCGCACGGCGTATCAACGCCGAAGAGCCGTGCGCTCGGCGAAATTCCGTGCACTCGACGGAGCGCGCAGGGCGTTGCCCGGCTAGGCGATGCCCCCGCCGTCGACGACGAGCGCCGAACCCGTGACGTACGAGGAGTCATCGCTCGCGAGCCAGACCACGGCCTGCGCGACCTCGCTCGGCTCACCCATGCGGCGCAGCGGGCGATCGGCGGCCTCGGCGAGGAACGCGTTGGTGTCCTGCGCCAGCTGACGCGCTTCCTCCCGCAGCATCCCGGTGTTCACGTCGCCGGGGTTGACCGAGTTCACCCGGATGCCGGCGGGACCGTGGTCGATCGCGAGCGCGCGCGTCATGTTCACGACCGCGCCCTTCGAGGCGCAGTAGGAGATGGCCTGGCCACCGCCCTTGAGGCCCCAGCCCGACCCGGTGTTGATGATCGAGCCTCCACCCGCCGCCTCCATGACCGGAACGACGTGCTTGCACATCAGGAAGATCGAGCGCACATTCACGCCGAACACACGGTCCCACTCCTCGACGGTCGTCTCGACCGCAGTGGTGCGGCGGATGATGCCGGCGTTGTTGAAGACGACGTCCACGCCGCCGAGCTCGGCCACGGAGGTCGCGATCACCCGCTCGATGTCGGGCTCGCTCGCGACGTCGGCGGCGATCGCGACGGCCGTGCCGCCGGTCGCGCGGATCTCCTCCGCGACGGCTTCGGCCGCATCCGCGTTCAGGTCGACGACGGCGACGGCCGCGCCCTCGGCAGCGAGTGCGAGTGACGTAGCGCGACCGATGCCGCCGGCGCCGCCGGTGACGATGGCCTTCTTGTTCTCGAGACGCATGGGGTGTCCTTTCGGGTACGTGCAGACGGGTCTGTCGGGGGTCGGGATATGTCAGGTGAGGGAGAGTTCTGGTGCGGTCACGGCATAGAGACTCGTGGTGCCGACGCCGGTGACGACGCGGACGTGCCCGGCGAGTCTCGCATCGAGTTCCGGGTCGCCGGTGTCGACGAGGAGCGGGCGTCCGTGCAGGTCGATGAGCTTCTGCTCGGGGGCGACGACAAGGAGCGGGTCGTCGCCGAGGGCGCGCAGCACAGACGCCGAGAGCTGTTGATTGCCGCGCCCGAGCAGGAATCCCTGGCCGCCGATCACCGTGATCACGGCCTGCGCCGGACCCTCGGCGATCTGGGCGAGCAGCTCCTGCTCACTCGCCCCGCGGACGAGGATGGCACCGTCGAGAACGACGTCGACGCCGAGTGGCGATCCTTCGACGCCGAGCTGCCGGGTGATCTCGGCGATCGTGCCGCCGGGGCCGAGGAGATAACGCACGCCCGGCCGCATGTGGGAGACGGCCCCGCGAGCCGCGGCCTCGACCGCGGCCGCTTCGGTGACCGGCGTCGGCGCCTTGCGCGCCTGCGTGCGGCCCGAACGATGGGGCACCCGGAGCATTCCATACAGCGTGGGGTCGACGCGGGCGCGCCGCATCGACGCCTCGTCGATGTCGAGTACCTCGCGCTCCTCGGTCGGCAGCCCGTCGTGGTCGATCCAGTCCGCGGCGATCGATCCCGCTGCCCGTGGACTGACCGCGAACACGGGCGAGTACATCTTCACGCCTGCCGGAACTCCGAGGACCGCCGGCAGACCGAGCCGCGGCGTACGCGCGCCCGATCCGCCCTGACTGCGCGCCTGTCGGGAGTTCTCGGCCTCGAGTGCAGGTCCGTCGTCGCCTCTCCCGCCATCCGCCCTTTCACCCGACGGATGCCCCACGGCACCGAGCCCCGAGACCGCGTCGCGCAGGGTGCCGTCGCCGCCCACGACGAGGATCAGATCGGCCCCTGCCGCGGCCAACGCTGCGACCGCACGCGACGTATCCGCCGCCTCCGTCACCCCCGCCGCCTCAGGCGATCCCGCCGAGCCCGCATCGCGCGCGCCCACCCCGACGACGCGCGGCACA
>NZ_DFQP01000088.1:0-54630 GCF_002377845.1 Microbacterium sp. UBA3486 | reverse complement strand
CCCGCCTCGAGCCGCAGGGTGTCGCGCGCGGCGAGTCCGGCGGGGACGAGGCCGTGCGGCGCGCCCGCGGCGAGCAGCGCATCCCAGAGCGACGCGGCGCGGTCGGCGGCGACCAGAAGCTCGAAGCCGTCCTCGCCGGTGTAACCGGTGCGCGCGAGGAGGACGGGCACGCCGTCGAAGTTCGCGGACGCCCAGGCGTAGTACTTCTGCTCGGTCCAGGGAATGCTGACGTCTGTGATGCCCGGCGTCTCGGCGAGGATGGCCTCGGCGTTCGGCCCCTGCACGGCGATGAGTGCATAGTCGTCGGAGACGTCCTGCACCACGACGTCGAAGCCGTCGGTGCGATCGCGAAGAGCAGCGGAGACGGCGTCGCGGTTGCCCGCGTTGGAGATGATGAGGAAGTCGTCGCCCTCGAGGCGATAGACGATCACGTCGTCGATGATCCCGCCGGACTCGGCGAGCAGGAGCGAGTACTTCGCCTTCCCGACGGCCAGCGCCGAGAGGCGGCCGGCCAGGGCGTTGTCGAGGAAATCGGCGGACCCGCTGCCCTGGACCGTGAACTCGGCCATGTGCGAGATGTCGAAGATGCCCGCGCTCTGGCGCACGGCGTGGTGTTCGGCGAGGTCGGAGGTGTACCGCACCGGCATCTGCCAGCCGCCGAAGTCGGTGAACGATGCGCCGAGCGCCTCATGGCGTGCGCGCAGCGGGGTGTAGCGGGGGTCGGACATGGAGTTCTCCCGGGCTGTGTCGGGCGGAACGGCGGCACCGTCGTTCCTCGGAACTCCCCCTCTGTCATGGGCCTGAGAGCTTCACCCGTGCACGGAGGCGGGGCTTTCACCGTCGGCGGATCCGCAGAGTCGCCGGATCGCTTTTCAGAGTGGCCGGAACCGCGCGGTACGCGTACCTGAGAGATTGGCGGGGAGGCTTGCTCCTTCGGTGCCCGGCTGCGTTCGCCGGGGCTCTCCCGCGTGGTTCATTCGGCCTGTCTTCAATTGTGGGTCCAGTCTAGCCGGTCGGATCCTCGGTGCCGGATTCTCCGGAAGCGCGTTCGAATCGCGCGAATGGTCCCGTTCCGGGGTCAGACGCGACCATTCACGCGATTCGAAGGCGGAGCGCCGGCCGTCAGCGGGTGATGCCGAGTTCGGCCCGCACCTCGTCGCGCAGGCGGCCGAGGTTGTCGGGCTCTGGTGCTGCACCGAGGAGCGTCTTGGTGTATTCGTGCTGCGGGTTGAGGATGACCTCGTCCGCGGGGCCGCGCTCGACGACATCACCCTTGTAGAGCACCATGATCTCATCCGAGAAGTGCCTCGCCGTGGCCAGGTCGTGTGTGATGTACAGCACACCCAGGTTCTCCTCGCGCTGCAGATCAGCGAGAAGGTTCAACACCCCCAGCCGGATCGACACGTCCAGCATCGAGACCGGCTCGTCGGCGACGATGAACCGGGCGCCCGGGGCGAGAGCCCGCGCGATCGCGACACGCTGTCGCTGCCCGCCCGAGAGCTCGTGCGGGCGCCGCTCCGCGAAACTCTCCCCTGGGGTCAACCGCACCCGCTCCAACAGCTCCACCGCGCGCTCCCGCACCTGCGCCCGCGACAGCTCCGGGTGGTGCAGACGGATCGGCCGCTCCAGATGATGAACGATCGTGTGGAACGGGTTCAACGACGCGAACGGGTCCTGGAACACCATCTGCACGTCCGCGCGGTAGCGCTCCAACGCCCGCCCCCGAGCCCCGGACACCTTCCCGTCCAACAGGATCTCGCCGCTGGTGGGCGTCTCCAGCTTCATCAGCATCCGGGCGATCGTCGACTTCCCCGACCCCGACTCCCCCACCAGGGCGACCGTCTTGCCCGCCTCGATGGTGAACGACACGTCCTTCACCGCATGGAGGATGCTGGTCTTGAATCCCGACCGCAGGTGGAAATCCTTCACCAGATTCCGCGCTTCCAACGTCGCCACCTGCGGCCCGGCCGCGGTGGAGCTCGTGATGCTCGTGGTCATCGGACGCCCTCCTGGCTCACACCGGTGCGGACGAAGTCGCCCCGCTCGCCCTTGAGCGACGGGAAGCTCGACAGCAACCGCTTCGTGTACTCGTGCTTCGGAGTCCGGTAGATCTCCTCCGCCGTTCCCTCCTCGACGATCTGCCCCTGCAACATGATCGCGATCCGATCACTGATCTCGATCAGCATCGGCAGATCATGCGTGATGAAGATCACCGCGAATCCGAGCTTCTCCCGCAGCCGCATGATCTCCCGGATGATGCCCCGCTGCACGACCACGTCCAGCGCCGTGGTCGGCTCGTCCATGATCATCACCTGCGGATCGAGGGCCAGAGCCATCGCGATCATCATGCGCTGCCGCATGCCACCCGACAGCTCATGCGGGAAACTCGACAGGCGGTTGGGGTCCACGCCGACGAGCGTCAGCAGTTCCTCCGCCCGCGCCGTCTTCGCCTTCTTGCTCATCCCGGGCCGGTGCGTGTCGAAGATGTCGAAGATCTGTGCCTTGACACTGATCACCGGGTTCAACGAGTTCATCGCCCCCTGGAACACCATCGAGATCTTGTCCCACCGGAACGCGCGCAGACCCTCGCCGTCCAGTCCCACGATGTCGATGTCATGACCATCCCGGTCATGGAACACGATCTCCCCGCCCGTCATCAGAGCCGGAGCCTTGAGCAGACGGTTCATGCCGTAGGCCAGGGTCGTCTTCCCGCAGCCCGACTCCCCCGCCAACCCCAGGATCTCGCCCCGGTTCAACGTCAGCGACACATCCCGCACGGCCTTCACCGGCGGATCCACCTCATACTCGATCGACACGTTCCGCGCCGTCAGGACCGGCTCGCTCATGCGGTGACTCCCTTGGTCTTGGCGGCCTTGCGCACACGCCGCGCGGCTTCGGGCGCATTGCGCAGCTTCGGATTGATGACCTCGTCGATCGCGAAGTTGATGAGCGACAGGCCGGCACCGAGAATCGCGATCATGAGCCCCGGCGGGACGAACCACCACCAGGCACCGCGTCCGAGGGCCTGCCCCGACTGCGCGTCGTTGAGGATCGATCCCCACGTGATCGAGGAGTTGGGGCCGAGACCGAGGTAGGACAGGCCGGCCTCTCCGAGGATCGCGAAGATGATCGCGAAGAGGAACTGGGCCGTGAGCAGCGGCAGGAGATTCGGCATGATCTCGACCAGGATTACGCGGAACGACCGTTCCCCTGCGACCTTCGACGCATAGACGTAGTCACGCGTGCGGAGCGATCGTGTCTGGAGCCGGAGCACATATGCCGCCCCGGCCCAGGAGGTGATGCCGAGCACGAACGCGACGAGCTGCCAACTGCGCTGCGGCACGAACGAGGCGATGACCATCACCAGCGGAAGCCCGGGGATCACGATCATCACGTTCGTGAGGAGTGCGAGACCGTCTTCGCGCCAGCCGCCCAGATATCCGGCCAGAACGCCGAAGAACAACGACAGCACGATCGCGATGCCGCCGGCGGTCACACCGATGAGCAGGGACCCCTGAGCGCCGATCGCCAGTTGCGCGAACATGTCGTTGCCGAGCTTGGTGGTGCCGAGCCAGTGTTCCGCGGAGGGCGGCTGGAGCGCAGGGTTCGCCGTGCTGCGCGGGTCCTGCGAGAAGATCGGCGCGATGATCGCGAACAGCACGATGGCCGCGACCAGGATCACGCCGACGATGAACTTGGGCGAGGTGCTGGGAAGGATGCGACGACGCTTGCGCCCCTGCTGCGTGGCGAGCGAGACCGTGCTGGCCGGGGCGGTGACGGGCGGTTCCTGGGTCAGGAGCGGGTTCTTCGTGTCAGACATTCTGGCGAGCCCTCGGGTCGATGAAGCCATAGACGAGGTCCATGATGAAGTTGGCGGCGAGCACCGTCAGGGTGATGACGAGGAACAGTCCCTGCATCAGCGCGTAGTCGTTGTTGGTCACGGCCTGGAACATCAGCTTGCCGATTCCGGGGTAGGTGAACACCTGCTCCATCACGATCGAGCCGGCGACCACGAAACCGAGCGTGATCGAGAAGCCCGCGATCGAGGGGATCGCCGCATTGCGGGCCGCGTAGGTGGTGAGCACGCGACGGGGCCGGAGACCCTTCGCCTCCGCCGTCAGCACGTAGTCCTCGGCGAGCGTGGAGACCATCATGTTGCGCATGCCGAACATCCACCCGCCGACCGAGCTGATCACGATCGTGATAGCGGGCAGGATCGCGTGCGCGACGGCGTCGGTGAAGAACGCCCAGGTCGGCTCGGGGCCGTCCGGGTAGTCGAAGACGTCGTACCCGCCGAAGATCGGGAACCAGCCGAGACCGACCGCGAACACCGAGACGAGGATCAGCGCCAACCAGAAGTACGGGATCGACTGGAGCACAGTCGTGACGGGGATCAGGTGGTCGACCCAGGTGCCTCGTTTCCATCCGGCCCAGGCGCCGAGCACGACGCCGAGGACGAAGGAGATGACGGTCGCGGTGCCGACTAGGACGAGCGTCCAGGGAAGCGCACCGGCGATGAGCTCCGTCACCGGAGTGGGGAACTTGGTGACCGATACTCCGAGATCGCCCTGGAACATGCGTCCCCAGTAGGACAGATACTGCTCCCAGAGAGAGGAATCGTCGCCGCCGAGCAGCAGCTTGATGTTGCGGATGGCGGTCTCGGAGACCTCACCGCCTGCTCGCTGCATCTTGGCGATCATGATGTCGGCCGGGTTCCCCGGCATGAGCCGGGGAAGAAGGAAGTTGATGGAGATCGCGGCCCAGAGCGTGAACGCGTAGAACCCGATTCTTCGTGCATAGAACTTCATGTCACTGTTTTCCTGACTTCCTTCTTCCCCGACTCCTTTACTACTTGACCGGCTGCAGCTGCGTCAGCACGTAGCCTGCCGCGATCGCACCCCAGGACGGCGGGAAGGCGTAGAGGTCTTCCTCGGTCGGCCAGCCCGTGTAGTCCTTCGTGTTGTAGAAGGTCTGCGTCGCGTTGATCACGAGCGGGATGTAGGGCAGGTCACGGACGATCTCGGTCTGAATCGTCGCGTACAGCTCCTTCTTCGTCGCCTCGTCGTTCGTGCTGATCGCCGACTGGATCGCGGTGTCGACGACCGGGTTGCTGTAACGGCTGAAGTTCCAACGGCCTGCCGGGACCTCCGTGCCGACGGGGCTCGTCGACTCGACGGCGGTGCCGCCGAACCAGTCGCGGTAGATCTGGAACGGGTCGGCGACGGACGTGCCGATCACACCGCCCATGATCAGCTGGAAGTCGCCACCCTGACGGGAGTCGGAGAACTCCTGCCACTGCACGGTCGATGCCGTGATCTTGATACCGGCGGCCTCAGCCTGCTCAGCGATCAGCTTCGCGGCGTCGTTGTAGTCGGTCCAGCCGTCGACCGAGGTGAGCGTGAGCTCGAGCGGCACACCGTCCTTCTCGTAGATGCCACTGGAGCCCTTGGTGTAGCCGGCGGCCTCGAGGATAGAACCGGCCTCGGCGGCGTTCGCCTCCTGCGGGCTGACCTCGTTGGCCGGATCGGCGAGCCACTTCTCGTCGCGCGGCAGCAGAGTGAACGCGGGAGAGATGTCGCCCGTCAGCCCGACGAACGCCTTGTCCTTGATGGTGGAGCGGTCGATTGCGACGTTGAGCGCCTGACGCACGGCGACGTCGGTCTGCGGACCGGTGCAGCCGAGGTCGGCGTTCGAGCAGGTGTAGAGAACCGTCGGGTCCTGGGGCGTGTTGATCCAGTCGATCTTGCCGTTGCCGGTCACGTCGTCCGGGTTCGGGATGAACATGCCGGTCCAGTCGAGCTTGCCGGCGGCGAGCAGATCCTGAGCGGTCTGGTTGTTGTCGACCGCGATGTACTGGACCTTCTTGATGCCGAGCTTGTCGGCATCACGGTAGTTCTCGTTGGCCACCAGCGTGTAGGACTCGCTCGTGGTCTTGTCGACGACGTAGGGGCCGGATCCGACGGGGTCCTCGTTCGTGAAGTTGGCGAAGTCCTTGACGTCTTTCCACACGTGCTCGGGGAGGATGTAGCTCGACCCCATCCGCTGGAATTCCGTGGTGTACTGCGCGGACGAGTAGGTCAGGACGGCGGTCGTGTCGTCGGTGGCCTCGGCGGAGACCAGACCGTTGCCTTCGGGGTTGTTGGCCTCGTAGTTGAACGAGAACGCCACGTCCTTGGCCGTGAGCGGCTCGCCGTCGCTCCACTTGAGGTCGGGCTTGATGGTCACGGTGATGACCGTGCCGTCCTCGTTGTACTCGAACGAGTCACCGATCAGGCCGACCGGCTCGGAGTCCGCGGTCTTGTTGTAGAAGAACAGCGGTTCGTAGATCGGTCCGAGCGCGCCATGGAGCACTGTCGGTGCGAACGGGTTGTAGTTCGCGGCGATCGGGGTCTGGCTGCCGGCCCAGACACGCAGGGCCCGGTCGCCATCGGCGTTGCCGCTGTCGCTGCCGCCACCACAGGCCGTGAGGCCCAGGGCGAGGACGGATGCTCCGGCAATCGCGGTGAGCGCAATCTTGCGCCTTCCGTTACGGATCATTTCTCTTGTTTCCTCTCGGTGCTGCACTGCAGGAGGGATCGCTCCGGATGGAGCAGAACCCCGGAGGTGGGGTTCCTGGGCCCTGGGAGGCAGCCGGTCGGCTCCTCCCGAAGGGGTTTGTTAGGACAGTAACCTAACAAACCCCGCCCCGCCGAACAAGCTTCCCTGCGCCCACGAGATAACGTTTCGGACTCGACGCGGACCGCCGTCATCTGCGCCCACTAAGTGTCCGAATGACACTAAGATCGGTCTCGGAGGTTAAGGTGTCCATGACTCAAACTAGCGACATCCGGGTCGCCGTCTCGACGGTCATCCTGACGTTGCGTCGCACGGACGACGGACGCGCGGTCCTCGCGCTGCCCCTCGTGCGGCGCACCCGCGAGCCGTACGCCGATCAATGGGCTCTCCCCGGCGGCTGGCTCACCCCGACCGAATCGCCCGTCGACGCCTCGGCACGCACCCTGGCCGAGACCACAGGACTCTCCCCCAGCTACCTCGAGCAGCTCTACGCCTTCGGCGCCGTCGACCGCTCCCCCACCCGGGTCGTGTCGATCGTCTACTGGGCGCTGCTGCGACAGGACGATGTGACAGCGCAGAGCGCGGCGCATCGCGCGTCCGGTCACGCCCCCGAGAACGTGGAGTGGTTCGACATCGACGAGCTGCCGCAGCTGGCCTTCGACCACGCGAAGATCGTCGAGTACGCGCTGTGGCGTCTGCGCAACAAGGTCGGCTACAGCCGCGTCGCCCAGGGATTCCTTCCTACGGAGTTCACCCTCGCCGAGCTGCGCGAAGCCTACGAGGCGATTCTCGGCCGCACCCTCGACCCCGCCAATTTCCGGCGTCAGGTGGAGGCCGCGGGCAACCTGCTCCCCACCGACCGGTTCCGCACCGGAAGCCACCGACCTGCACGTCTGTACCGCGACAACACCGACGTCGAGCTGGCCGATCGCGGCCCGCTCGGTCCCGAAGAAACGAGCACCCGATGAGTATCACCTTCGTCCCCGCGCCGGCCGTCCCGCCGCTGGACGCCTCGGTCGACCATGCGATCCAGGCCATCGTCAGCGGCGCGTCGACCGACGCCACGTGCACCACCGACCTCGCTGCCGGCCCGTGGGACTTCGACGCGCGACCGGGCTACGGACCCGGCTCTTCCATGGGCGACGTGATCCCGACGGGGGCGCCGCGTCAGGGAGAGCTGCCCACCGAGTACCGAGAGGCGACGGAGGAGGAGCTCGACAGACGGATCCGCGCCGCGAAGGCCACCCTCGGCGACAGCGTCGTGATCCTGGGCCATTTCTACCAGCGCGAGGAGGTCGTGCAGCATGCGGACTACGTCGGCGACTCGTTCCAGCTCGCGACCGCGGCCAAGGGACGGACGGATGCCGAAGCCATCGTGTTCTGCGGCGTGCACTTCATGGCCGAGACCGCCGATCTGCTCTCGCAGCCCGACCAGGCGGTGATCCTGCCCAACCTCGCCGCCGGATGCTCGATGGCGGACATGGCCGACATCGACCAGGTCGAGGACTGCTGGGAACAGCTCGAAGACGTGCTCGGCGACCTCGACGCCGTCGACGCCGACGGCCGCGTGCCGGTGATCCCGGTGACGTACATGAACTCCTCGGCGGCGATCAAGGGCTTCGTCGGACGGCACGGCGGGATCGTCTGCACCTCGTCCAACGCTGAGACCGTGCTCGAGTGGGCTTTCGAGCGTGGGCGCCGCGTGCTGTTCTTCCCCGACCAGCACCTGGGTCGGAACACCGCGAAGGCGATGGGCGTGCCGCTCGAACAGATGCCGATGTGGAACCCACGGCGAGCGCTCGGCGGATCCTCCGCCGCAGAGCTGCTCGACTCGCGCGTGATCCTGTGGCACGGCTTCTGCTCGGTGCACCGGCGCTTCACCGTCGGCCAGATCGACCAGGCCCGTGCCGAGCACCCCGGCGTGCGCGTGATCGTGCACCCCGAGTGCCCGATGGAGGTCGTCGACGCCGCGGATGAGGCCGGTTCGACCGAGTACATCCGCCGAGCGATCGACGCGGCCACCGAGCCGACCACGTTCGCGATCGGCACGGAGATCAACCTCGTCCGCCGGCTCGCCGCCCAGTACCCGCAGCACGAGATCTTCTGCCTCGACCCGGTGGTGTGCCCCTGCTCGACGATGTACCGCATCCACCCCGGATACCTGGCCTGGGTTCTGGAGGAGCTGGTGGCCGGCCGCACGCCGAACCGGATCACGGTCTCCGACGAGGTGGCCGACCCCGCGCGTGTGGCGCTGGAGCGGATGCTCGCGGCGAGGCCTCCGGTGGTCGCGGGCGCGCGATGAACGTCATCGTCGTCGGGTCGGGCATCGCGGGACTCACCGCGGCGCTTCACGCGCACGAGGCCGGACACGACGTGACGATCGTCACCAAGCGCGACCTCGGAGACGGCTGCACCGGGCTCGCTCAGGGTGGCGTCGCCGGCATCTACGGTCCGGACGACTCCGCCGCACTGCACGCCGCCGACACCCGAGACGCCAGTGCGGGACTGTCGGACCGGGACGCCGTGCAGGTGCTGGTCACGGACGGAGCGGCACGGATCGCCGAGCTGATCGCACGCGGTGTCGGCTTCGATCGTGCGGTGGACGGCACCCTGCTGCTCGGGCGTGAGGCCGCCCACCGCCACGCCCGCATCGTGCACGCGGGAGGTGACGCCACGGGCGCGGCGATCTCCGCGGCGCTCGTCGCGTCCGTACGGCGGACGGACATCCCCCTCGTCGAACATGCCTTCCTGGTCGACCTGCTGAGGCACGAAGGCGCCGTGCGCGGAATCCGGATCCTCCTCGGCGGTGAGGTCTCCGAGATCCCCGCCGATGCCGTCATCCTCGCCACCGGCGGCGCCGGCCACCTCTACGCGCACACGACGAACGCGGCAGGGACGACCGGAGACGGCATCGCCGCCGCGATACGGGCGGGCGCTGCGGTCGCCGACCTGGAGTTCGTCCAGTTCCATCCGACGATCCTGGCGAAGGGCCCCGCGTTCCTCATCTCCGAGGCGGTGCGCGGCGAGGGCGCGACCCTGGTCGACGACGACGACCGTCGGTTCGTGTTCGACAGCCACCCCGACGGCGAGCTCGCACCGCGCGACGTGGTGGCGCGAGCGATCGCACGCCGCGCCACGGCTCAGGCCGCCCCGGTCAGGCTCGACGCCACGATGCTCGGCGCCGAGACCCTCGCGCGGAGGTTCCCCACGATCGACCGGGTGACGAGAGAACGCGGCTTCGACTGGGCCCGCGAACCGATCCCCGTGACGCCGGCCGCGCACTACCTGATGGGTGGCGTGGTCACCGACCTCGACGGCCGCACCACCGTGCCCGGCCTCTTCGCCGCGGGCGAGGTGGCACGCACCGGGGTGCACGGAGCAAATCGTCTGGCGTCGAACTCGCTGCTCGAAGGCGCGGTGTTCGGGGCCCGTGCGGCGGCGGCGTTGACGAGACCCTGGGCGGATGTCGCGCACGGCTCCCCTCAGGCCTGCCCCCGTGCGGAAGGGAGCCGCGGTGCGATCACCCCCGCGTTCAGCCGCTCCGCGCTGCAGCGGCTGATGTGGGAAGACGTCGGACTGCTGCGGAACAGAGACGGTCTCTCCCGCACGCTCGACGTCCTGCAGACCTGGACCGCGGAGAGCTCGGCGCCGACGACGATGTCGGCGCACGAAGACGCGAACCTGCTGCTGCTCGCCCAGGCGACAGCCGCCGCAGCGCTCGCCCGCACGGTATCCGTCGGCGCCCACCATCGTGTCGATGCGGCCCGACCCGCCGCCGATGCCTCTTCCCGCCTCCCCTCATCGATCCTGGAGACCGTCTGATGCTGACCACCGCCACCATGAACCGCGTCGTCGGCGCGGCCCTCGAAGAAGATGCGCCCTGGGGGGACGTCACCAGCACCACGCTGCTGCCAGCGGATGCCACCGCGACCGCCGATCTCGTCGCCCGGGAAGCCGGAGTCTTCAGCGGTGGAGAGGTCTTCGCCGCCGCGTTCCGGCTCACCGACGCGACTCTCGACATCGACCTGCACGTCGGTGACGGCGACGAGTTCGCCGCGGGCGACGTGCTCGCCTCGGTCTCGGGGTCGGCCCGCAGTGTGCTCACCGCAGAGCGGGTCGGCCTGAACTTCACGCAGCGGATGAGCGGTATCGCCACCCTCGCCGCCGCGTACGTCGCCGCGATCGAGGGCACTGGTGCTCGCATCGCCGACACCCGCAAGACCACGCCGGGACTGCGGGCGTTCGAACGGCATGCGGTCGAATCGGGCGGCGGTCACAACCACCGGTACTCGCTGTCGGATGCCGTGATGGCTAAGGACAACCACCTGGCCGTGCTCACGCGTTCGGGGCTCGACCTCGCGACGGCGCTCCGCGAGGCGCTGTCCCGCCTCCCGCACACGACCCACGTCGTCGTCGAGGTCGACCGGCTCGACCAGATCCCGGCCGTCCTCGACGGTGGTGCCCACACCGTGCTGCTCGACAACTTCTCGCTCGCCGACCTGCGCGCGGGGGTGGCCCTCATCTCCGGCCGTGCCACGGTCGAGGCCTCGGGAGGCGTGAACCTCGACACGGTCGGCGACATCGCCCGCACCGGAGTGGACGTGATCTCTGTGGGGGCGCTGACGCACTCCGCGCCCGCCCTCGATCTGGGCCTGGATCTGCGGATCGACTGAGCGCGATGTCGCCCTCGGACCTGCCCCGCACCGGCATGCTCTACCTCGATCACGCCGCGTCCTCCCCGGTACGACCGGAGGTGCTCGAAGCGATGCGGCCGTTCCTCTCCGGCGTGTTCGGAAACCCGTCGAGCCGTCACACGGCCGGCGAGGCGGCGGCGGACGCGCTCGACGATGCCCGTGCACGGGTGGCGCGCGTGCTGGGGATGCGGACGGGCGACGTCGTGTTCACCGCCGGCGGCACCGAAGCGAACAACCTCGCGGTGAAGGGCATCGTGCTCGCGGCTCTCGAGACGGGGCGGCGGCATCTGGTGATCTCGCCGATCGAGCACGAGTCGATCCTCGAGTCCGCCGACTATCTGCGACGCTTCCACGCCGTCGAGGTCTCCTTCCTGCCGGTGGACTCGCGGGGAGGGATCGACCCGGATGACCTGGCTGCGGCGATCAGGGACGACTCGGCTCTGATCTCGATCGGCCATGCCAACAACGAGATCGGCACCGTCCAGGATGTGACGGCGCTTGCGGCCGTCACCCGTGCCGCCCGCGTGCCCCTGCATCTGGATGCCGTGCAGTCGGCGGGGTGGCTCCCTCTGCATGACCTCGGCGCCGACGCGGTGTCGATCGCCGGGCACAAGCTCGGGGCACCCAAAGGCATCGGCGCCCTGGCCGTACGCGGGCGCGTGCCGGTGGAGCCGCTGCTGCACGGCGGCGGCCAGGAGCGCGGGAGACGCTCCGGCACCGAGAACGTCGCGGGCGCCGTAGCACTCGCGACGGCGCTGGAACTCGCCGAGACGGAACGCGAGACGGTTGCGGCGCAGGTCGGCTCGGCGACCGCGCGGTTCATCACCCGGGTGCTCACGAGCATCCCCGAAGCCACGCTCACCGGGGATTCCCGAGGCCGTCTGCCCGGAACGGCGAGCTTCACGTTCGCCGGCACCAGCGGGGAGTCGATTCTGCTCGAGCTGGAGCGCCGCGGGGTCATCTCGTCGAGCGGATCGGCATGCGCGGCGGGCAGCGACGAGCCGTCGCACGTGCTCCTCGCCTGCGGTGTGGCCCCCGAAGTGGCGCAGACCGCCGTTCGTTTCACGTTCGATCGCGCGGCTCTACCCTTGGATGCTCCCGAACGGCTGGCTGTGCTCGTCGCCGAGTCGGTACGCGCGGCCCACGGCTGAGCCACGGTCATAGACTCAGCAGGTGACTGCCTCCGCCCCGATCGTGACGCTGATCGTCCCCGGACGCGACATCGCGGCCTTCGCCCCCGCCGCTCTCGACTCGCTGCGCGCGCAGACCGAGTCACGATGGCGGGCGATCCTCGTCGACGACGGCTCGACGGATGACACAGGAGCGATCTTCGACGCCGCCGCAGCCGAAGACCCCCGCTTCACGACGATCCGCCACGGGGCCTCCCGAGGTCTCGGCGCCGCGCGCAATGTCGGTCTGGAGCTCGTCGACACCCCGTACCTCGGTTTCCTCGACGGCGACGACGAACTGCTGCCGAACGCCCTCGCCCGCATGACGCAGACACTGGGCCGGACCGGAAGCGACTTCGTCGCCGGCGCCTACGTGCGCTCGCGGGTCCTCGGTGACGGCTACGTCGCCGGCCGCGTGCAGCCCTGGGTCGCTGCGGCCACGTCTCCGGAGCGACTCGGCACGACCCTCGCCGCGCACCCCCTGGCGGTCTCGAACATCGTCGCCTGGTCGAAGGTGAGCCGCACCTCGTTCTGGCACGACCTGCGCTTCCCCGAGGGGGTCGCCTACGAAGACCAGGTGGTCGCGCAGCTCATGTACACCCGGGCACGCGCATTCGATGTGATCCCCGATGTGGTCGTGCGCTGGCGGCTCCGCGCCGATGGCACCTCGATCACTCAGGGCAAGGCACAGCTGCCGGTGCTGCGCGACTACCTCGCGGCCCTCCGCGGCGGCATCCACGTGCTGCACGAGGCCGGTGCCCGCGCCTCGGTGACCGCTCGCATCGAACTCATCCTCGCGATGGACGTCGCCTCGCTCCTCGGGATCGCCGAGAGCCATGCCGACCCGACCTACGCCGCCGAGGTCGACGCCTTCATCTCGGAGCTGCGGGCCCTCCCCGAGTTCGCCGACGCCGCGCCCGACCCCGCCATCGCCGCCGCGCTCGCGTGGTGATCCCCGCCCTCCGAACCCCTGACGGTGAACACATGAACGACTACCTCTCCTCCCTGTTCTCACTCGACGGTCGCACCGCCGTCGTCACCGGCGGCAGCTCCGGGATCGGCCGGGGGATCGCCACCGCACTCGCTCGCGCCGGAGCGTCGACGGTCATCGTCGCGCGCGGTGAGGATCGCGTCCGCGCGACGGTCGACGAGCTGCGCGCGCTCGGATGCCGCGCCCACGGCGTGATCGGCGACCTCAGCACGAGGGACGGGATCCACGCCGTCGGCGAAGCAGCGGCCGCACCGTTCGGCGCGCCCGACATCCTCGTCAACTCCGCCGGCATCAATATCCGCCCGCCGTTCGCGGAGATCACCGAAGACGACTGGGACGCGACGATGACAGTCAACGCCCTCGCGCCGTTCCTGCTCGGTCAGCGCTTTGCGCAGGGCATGGCCGCACGCGGGTACGGTCGACTCATTCACATCAGTTCCCAGCAGGCCCACCGCGCCTTCGTGGGCAGCGGCATCTACGGCGCGTCGAAAGGCGCGGTGGAATCGCTCATGCGCTCCGAGGCCGAGGCCTGGGGTGGAACCGGCGTCACCAGCAACACGCTCGTCCCCGGCTTCGTGCTCACCCCGTTGAACGCCCGGCTGCAGCAGGACCCGGAGAAGGTCGCGGAGCTCGCCGCGCGCACGATGATCGGGCGCAACGGTCTGCCGAGCGACTTCGCGGGGGCCGCGGTGTTCCTTGCCGGAGCCGGCTCGGCCTACGTCACCGGCCAGTCGCTGTTCGTCGACGGCGGCCTCTCGGTGCACTGACGCTCGCCGCCACGACGCCGCCTCAGGGTGCAGTACTCAGGGCTCAGGGCTCAGGGCTCAGGCGGGTAGACCCGTTCGTCCGGTCGAGGCTCGGCGAGCAGCGGCACCGCAGCGGTGATGGTCGCGACCGCATCCGCCCCCGCGGAATCGGCGGGCGCCTTGTCCGCGCGGCGATCGGCGAGGGGTGCCACGGTGCCCCCGGTCACTTCGTCCTCGACGGCGGCCTCGGTCTCGAGCACGCGCGACGCCGCCACCTGCTCGGCCGCGAGCTCGGCATACAGACCGCCGCGGGCGAGCAGTTCGACGTGCGAACCCGACTCGACGATGCGCCCGGCCTCCAGAACGTGGATCACGTCCGCGCCCATCACGGTCGAGAGCCGGTGGGCGATGGAGAGGGTCGTGCGCCCCTTCGCGGCCTCGTCGAGCGCCTCCTGCACCACGCGCTCCGAGACCGTGTCGAGTGCCGAGGTCGCTTCGTCGAGGAGCAGCACCGGGGGGTCTTTCAGCAGCACCCTGGCGATCGCGATGCGCTGTTTCTCGCCACCGGAGAGCCGGTAGCCGCGCTCCCCCACCACGGTGTCGTAGCCCTGCTCGAAGCCAGCGATGATGTGGTGGATGTTCGCGGCGGTGCAGGCGGCGATCAGTTCTTCCTCGGTCGCATCGGGCTTGGCATAGCGCAGGTTCTCACGGATCGTGGCATGGAAGAGGTACGTCTCCTGCGACACGATGCCGACGTTGTCGATGATCGACTCCTGAGTGAGCGCGCGCACGTCGGCACCGGCGAACATCACGGCTCCGCCCTTCGCCTCGTACAGGCGCGGAGCCAGATACAGGATCGTCGTCTTGCCGGCGCCCGAGGGGCCCACGAACGCGACGTGCTGGCCGGGTTCCGCCACGAAGGACACTCCGTCGAGCGTCGGGCGGGCGTCGGAGGACGCGTCCGGGTAGCGGAACACCACCTCGGCGAACTCCAGGCGTCCTCGCGGCCCGGGTGCGTCGTCGACCGTGATCGCGTCGGGCGCATCCTGGATCTCCGGGACGAGGTCGAGGTATTCGAAGATGCGCGCGAACAGCGCCGACGACGTCTGCAGATCGAGCGACACCCGCATCAGCCCCATCAACGGCATGAGCAGCCGCGCCTGCACCGTGGTGAACGCGACGACGGTTCCTGCGGTGATCACCCCCGTGCCGCCGGCGATCAGGTATCCGGAGACGAGATAGATCACGGCAGGAACGCTGGCCATCAGCACCTGCACGACGGCGAAGAATCCCTGGCCGCTCATCGCCCGGCGCACCTGGAGGACCACCTGGTTGCGGTTCTCCGCCTGGTAGCGCTCCGACTCGGTGCGCTGGCGGTTGAAGGCCTTCGACAGCAGCATGCCCGAGACGCTCAGCGTCTCCTGCGTGATCGAGGTGAGCTCGGACAGCGATTCCTGCGTCTCTCCGGCGATACGTGCCCGCACCTGTCCCACCTTGCGCTGGACGACGATCAGGAACGGCATCATGATCACGGCGATGAGCGTGAGACGCCAGTCGATCAGGATCATCGCGACGAGCGAGGCGATCACCGTGACGACGTTGCCCAGGATGCTGGTGACGGTGTTCGTCAGCACGCCGGAGACGCCACCCACGTCGTTCTGCAGGCGTGACTGGATGACGCCCGTCTTGGTGCGGGTGAAGAAGCCGAGTTCCATCGCCTGCAGGTGCTCGAACAGCTTCACACGCAGGTCGCCGGTGACGCTGTTGCCGACCGTTGCCGTGAGCCAGGTCTGGGCCACTCCGAGAGCGGCGGAGAGCAGGAAGAGACCGATCATGGCGGCGACGAGCCAGGCCAGCAGTTCGAGGTGCGGCCCTCCCCCGGCGACGGGGAACAGCGCATCGTCGAAGATCCGCTGCACGATCAGCGGCGGCACGACGGCTATCGCGGCGCCGACCACCACCAGGATGCCGGTGGAGAAGATACGCCAGCGATACGCGCGGAACAGCGAGACGACCCGCGCACCGAGGCCGTTGATCCGGGGGGCCTCGGCATTCAGCTTCCGCTGCGCGCTCTCGTCGACCCCGCGGAAGCCACCACCCCGCGGGCCACCGCCCATGCCGCCGCCCATGCTCATGGCGCCAGCGTACTCACGTGCGGGGACACCGAGGCCCGCGCCTCCGCCGTCGGCGGATATCTGTGAATTCGGAATGAAATGTCCGCGGCTGCCGTTACGCTGAGTGACTCTTGCGAACTCTCGCGATACTCCGTTTCTTCTTCGCCCTGGAGGCCGCCCATGTCTGCCGTCGATACCGGCTCCATCTCGACGACCCCCGCAGCGGCAGGGGGCGAGATCTCCCGCAAGGACATGCGGGTGATCTGGCTGCTACTGGTCGCCGCCTTCGTCGCCATCCTCAACGAGACCACGATGGGGATCGCGATCCCTCATCTGAACACCGACCTGGGCATTCCGCCCGAGCTCGGCCAGTGGCTCACGAGCGCCTTCATGCTCACCATGGCCGTGGTCATCCCGACCACCGGGTTCATCCTGCAGCGGTTCACGACGCGTCAGGTCTTCATCGCCGCGATGATCGCGTTCTCGCTCGGCACGCTCGTGGCGCTCGTCGCCCCCGGCTTCGCCGTGCTGCTCGTCGGCCGTGTGATCCAGGCGGCCGGTACCGGCATCATGATGCCGCTGCTCATGACGACGATCATGAACGTCGTGCCGCCGCAGTCCCGCGGTCGCATGATGGGCCGTGTCGGCCTCGTGATCTCGCTCGCTCCCGCCATCGGCCCGACCCTCGCGGGTGCGGTGCTCGAACTCGCCAGCTGGCGCGCGCTCTTCGGAATCATCCTCCCGATCTCCCTCATCGCCCTGTTCATGGGCGTCAAGTGGATGACGAACCTGGGTGAGACCCGCGCCGTGCCGCTCGACGTGCTGTCGATCCCGCTCGCGGCGCTCGGCTTCGGCGGCATCGTGTTCGGACTCAGCCAGTTCGGCGGCGAGGGCGGATCGGGCGAGACCGCCGGCATCATCTCGCTGGTGGTCGGCGCGGTGTCGCTCGGCCTGTTCGTCTGGCGTCAGCTCGTGTTGCAGCGCGTCGACGACGCGCTGCTCGATCTGCGCGTGTTCCGCTCCAGCAACTTCACGCTGTCGGTGATCATCATGTCGATCCTGGCGCTGTCGATGTTCGGCACGCTGACGCTGCTTCCGCAGTATCTGCAGAACGTCGCCGGTCTCAACCCGCTGCAGTCCGGCCTGATCCTGCTTCCGGGCTCGCTGCTCATGGGGCTGCTCGGGCCCGTCATGGGCCGTGTCTACGATGCGCGCGGCACGCGTCCGCTGCTCATCCCCGGCACGATCCTGGTCTCGGCGTCGCTCTTCTTCTACTCGACGGTGGGCGAGCACACCGTATGGTGGGTTCTCATCATCGTGCAGGCGGCGATGTCGGTCGGCCTGGCGATGTCGTTCACGCCGCTGTTCTCCGCCTCGCTCGGGTCGCTCCAGCGATCGCTGTACTCGCACGGTTCTGCGGTACTGAACACGCTGCAGCAGGTCGGCGGCGCGGCCGGTGTCGCGCTGCTGCTGGTGACGTACTCTTCGATCCTGCACGCGGGCGAGCAGGAGGGGCTGTCGACCGCGGTCGCCGGCGCTCCCGGCGCGCGCATGGCGTTCCTCATCGCGGCGATCATCTCGATCGCGGCGGTGGCGCTCAGCCCGTTCGTCCGCAAGCCCGCCGACGATGCCGGCGAGGGTTTCCACGGCGGTCACTGACCCTCCGTAGACGGCCTGCGATGGCGTCTGCCGCTTACTCGCTCTTCGGGGCGGGGAACTGGCAGACGCCATTGCTGCAATAGCCGACAGCATCGCCCTCGAGCAGATTCAGAGAGTCCAGGAGCGGCTGCAGCCCGACGGGCGCTTCCTGCTGCACGGAGTCCTGCTGCGTTTTCTTCATCCCTCGATCGTACGCCCGCCCGGAGGCGGTGGCGCCGAGCCTGCCCGGTGGGCGTCGACAGCGGGCGGACAGCTGTTCTCCCCTACGGTTGATCCATGGTCACACGACTCCTCGCCCGCATCTTCTGGGCGTTCAGCAGATGGACGCTCGTGAGCGAGGCCGCGCCGACGCGCCCGACCGTGCTCGTGGGCGCGCCCCACACCTCTAACTGGGATTTCGTCCTGATGCTCGCCATCGCTTGGAAGCTCGATATCGACGTGCACTGGCTGGGGAAGAAGAGCCTCTTCCACGGCTGGCGAGGGCCGGTCATGCGTCGCCTCGGTGGCATCCCCGTCGACCGCGCCGATCCGGCACGCGTGGTGAAAGACGTCGTGAGCCAGGTCCACGACGGCACGGTCTTCGGCCTGGTGGTCACTCCGGATGGCACCCGCGGCGGCAACGAGTACTGGAAATCGGGCTTCTACCGGATCGCCCGAGAGACAGGCATGCCGGTGACGCTCGGGTTCGTCGATCGGACGACCATGACCACGGGACTCGGCCCGACGATCGACCTGACCGGCGATGTCGCGTCGGACATGGACCGGATCCGCGCGTTCTACGCCGACAAGGCCGGCGTGCGCCCGGAACGACGCACCGAACCGCGGCTACGTGAAGAGGATGCGGGCACGTCCGAGACCGACGCCGCGTAGGCAGCCGAGCCGTGCACGCAGGAGGTCATTCCTCGTGCTCGGCGTGCGAGCGGGCGTACTCGAGGTCGTCGTCGCTCAGGGACTCCACCATCCCGACCACGGCGCCGGTGATGACGCGGATCTCCTCGCGCACCTCCTCTTCCAGGTGCGGGGTCTTGCTGTCGAGCACCGCCCGGCGCCCGTCTTCCGAGAGTTCGGACCACCAGTCGCGGATCGGCGGGAGCGTCATCGTGCCTTCTTTCGTTCTGCAGGTGCACGCGTCTGGACAGCACCGGAGTGCGGAATCCACACTGAGACCATGACATCAGAACCATCTGGTCGTGGGGACGGTCTCGACGACCGTGCCGACGGACGCGACGAGACCGCGAATGAACGCGCGGATCGCAACTGGGACGAGCTGTTGCAGGAGTTGCGCGTCATGCAGACCGGTACGCAGATCCTCACTGGATTCCTCCTCGCCGTTGCCTTCCAGCCGCGTTTCACCGACATGGACGAGCTCCAGCGAGATCTGTACGTCGTCCTCGTCGCTCTCGCTGCGGTGGCGACCATCCTCGCACTCGCGCCGGTGGGGATGCATCGTGCACTGTTCGGCCGCCGTCGCAAGCCCGACCTCGTCCGCATCGCCGCCCGGATCGTCCGTATCGACCTGGTCGTCATCGGTGCCCTGACCATCGGCGTGACGACCCTGATCGTCGATTTCACGGTGGACCGTACGGCGGGGATCATCGCTCTCGTCGCAGCGGTCGTGCTGGTGGTATCCCTGTGGGTGGCGCTGCCCCGCGTCATGCGGGGCCGTCCTCTCGTCCGCGGAGCCGCCGACGAGTGACGGCGACTCCGCGGACGCGAGAGGGCTCAGCGACCCGCCGGACTCCGGTTCTCCGCACTGACCATCCACGCGAACTGCTCGAGCCGCTCGATGATGGCGTGCAGGAGGTCGGCCGAGGTCGGGTCCTCTTCGTCGACGGCGTCGTGCACGTCGCGCACCGTTCCCACCGCGGCCTCGAGGCGCTCGGTGATCAGGTCGATGGTCTCCGTCGTCGACACCTCCCCCGCAGGGAACTCGGGAAGCGACGTCGTCTTCGCGATGGTCGCGCTGCGCCCGTCGGGGACGGCGTGCAGTGCACGCATGCGCTCCGCGATCGTGTCGCTGAAGGTCCGCGCATCGTCGATGATCTCGTCGAGCTGGCGATGCGTGTCGCGGAAGTTGCGTCCGACGACGTTCCAGTGCGCCTGCTTTCCTTGGATCGCGAGATCAAGCAGGTCGACGAGCACCGCCTGCAGGTTGTTCGCGAGCGTCGTCGAGGCGGTGAACCCCTTCTCCGCGTTCTGCTGCCTGGTCGTCTTCGCCGCGCCCTTCGTCGAGCCGCCGGTCTTCGTGGTCTTGCTTTCAGCCATGGTGTGACCTCCTACCGGTGACGCTAGCCGGGGCGGAGACGCGCGGCGAGGGGGTTGACACCGTCGGGAGGCGACCCCGAATGTGGCTCGGGTGAATGACGCAGACAACGTGAAAGCAGACTCCGTGAACGCAGACTCCGTGAACGAAGATCCGAGCAGAACCCGGCCGGAGATCGTGATCTCCCCGATCGGCGACGAGGATGCCGGCGAGGTGCTGACCGTGCAGCGCGCCGCCTTCGTCTCGGAGGCTGCGATCTACGGGAGCGTCGACATGCCTCCGCTGACCCAGACTCTCTCCGAGATGGAGGCGGAGCTGCGATCGGAGTCCGGGCTGACGGCGCGCATCGACGGGCGCCTCGTCGGCGCCATCCGCTACGTCGAGAAGGACGGTCTGCTCCTGATCGGCAGGATCGCGATCGCCCCCGATATGCAGGGCGAGGGAATCGGGAGGCTGCTGCTCGAGAGCGCCGAGAAGGCGTCGGGCGCAGACGTCGCCGAGCTGTTCACCGGAAGCCTGAGCGAGGCGAACATCCGCCTGTACGAGTCGTGCGGCTATGAGGAGCATGAGCGGGTGCCCGACGGCGACGGCACCGCGCAGGTGTTTCTGCGCAAGAACCTGCGAGCAGGGTAAGAGCCTCCTCCGAATCCGCGCAAGGGGGTTGAGACGATCTCCGAGGTCCGGCATCGTGGCCCGGACATGCCGCGACCGTGGCATGCCCCAACCGGAAGGAGAGTCTCGTGCTCACCCTCACCGACAACGCCTCCGCCATCGTGACGACCCTTGTCAGCCGTCAGACCGACGCACCGGATGCCGGGCTCCGCATCCACTCCACCGAAGCCCAGGGCCCCGAGGGCGGTGCACGCCTCGCCGTGCTCGTCGCCGCGGACCCTGAGCCGCAGGACCAGGTCGTGGAGGTCGCCGGCACCCGGCTGTTCCTCGATGAGTCGGCGGCCGCTGCGCTCGACGACAAGATCCTCGATGCCGGCGTCGACGACGAAGGCTCCGTGTCCTTCGCCGTCACCCCTCAGGTCGCCTGACCGAAGGATTCCGGATGCCGCGGCCGATCGGGTCGCGGCATCCGTCTGTCTGGGGAGGTCACGATCTGGACTCCGTGCTCCGTCCAGCGCGAAGGACGCTGTTGAGTCAATACAATTCGAGCGTGCGACACTCTCTTGCCTCTGCCGTGGCCCTGGCCGCCTCCGCCCTCCTCCTCATCGGGTGCACGTCCGCCCCCTCAACGACCGGGCCGTCGACAGCTCCCACCGCGGCGCCCTCGCCGACCCCGAGCGCGACGGCAGAGATCGAACCACAGATCGTCGTCTCCCTCGACGGAATCGCCGTCACCGACGAATCCGGCATCCGTCGCGCTGACTTCGCCGACCTCGACGCAGTCCTGAACCTGGTCGGCGAGGTGGCCGGCGGGCTCCCGGAACCGGAGAAGGTCGAGGACCCCCCTGGCTATGAGTACGGGATGGTGAACTACACGTGGGACGGGCTGAAGGTCTTCACGGATACGGCGCACGAAGCTCCGGCATCCGTTGCGATCACCGGCTCATCGCTCAACGGCGTCCCGATCATGACCGAAGAAGGTGTCGCCGTCGGATCCACACGCGAGGAACTCATCGACGCGGGCGCCTGGGCACTCGTCGACGCGGAAGACCCGCGCACCGCGGAGTTCGTCGGTGTGGGCGGGCGCGAGGCCCCCGGGACCGAGTCGCTGACTCACCCCGGCTCCGTCGGGATCATCTTCACGCTGTTCTGGTTCGACGGTGACGTGGTCAAGCAGATCCAGGTGCCCTCGAACGATTACAGCGATATCTGAGAGGCCCACCGCGTAACCTGGAGCGAGCTCGCACGCTCGTGCGAACACTGAAAGGCCACCGTGAAGATCTCCCTGCTCCGCCGCTTCGTCGTCCTCGCGGAGGAACTGCATTTCCCGCGTGCGGCGGAGAAGCTCGGCATCCCGCTGGCCTCGCTCTACACCTCGATCGACAAGCTTGAAGCCGAGGTCGGTCATCCGATCGTCCATCGCGAGGGCCCGACCCGGCTCACCCCTGTCGGCGAACTCCTCCTCGTCGAAGCGAAGGCAGAGGTCGCCGCGGCTCCGGCGCCGGTGCGCAATGCACCCGCCCCCGCCGGAGGCAAGGCCAAAGCCTCGAAGGGCAAGGGTCGCACGCCCGCGGTGAAGGGGCAGCCGAAGCCCTACAAGAAGCGTCAGGGTCGATAGAGGATCAGGTCGCTCGGCGAGGGCCTCTGGGCGAAGGCCTCAGTCCCAGTCGAGGTACTCCTCGATGACGACGGCGGTCTCGATCGGGTGCGTCATCGGGAACAGGTGATCGGCTCCGTCGATGCTCTTCACGCTCGCACGCTCGGGCGCGGTGGACTGCAGCTGCTCACCGTTGGCGAACGGAGCGTCGATGTCCTTCGTGCCCTGGATGATCAGAACGGGCATCACGGGTGCGAGCGGGGTGTCGTTCTCCTCGACAGCCAGCAGCGCCAGACCGTTCACTCGGTCGGCATGCGCCAGGGCGAACGCCCGCGCGACCGTGCCGCCGAAGCCATGGCCGCCGATCCACGTGTCGCCCAGTCCGACGTGATCGATCACGGCGAGTACGTCTTCGACCCGATCCTCCAGCGAGACCTCTTCGTGCTTGACCTCGGCGCGATGACCGATGCGCAGCACGTGGAAGCCCGCCTCCTCGGCGAGGTAGTGCGCGACGACGCCGAGAACATCAGCCGCCAGATCGCGCTCCTGGATCAGGACGAGCTTGACGGGACCGTCGCCCTCGTCGACGAAGGGGATCGCGCGGCCGTCGGGCTCGAAGATCTGGGTGTCGGTCATCGGCGTCAATCTCCTCGTGCCGTCAGGGTCGGGAACTCCGGCGGAACGTCCACGGTGGACGCCAGCGACCGAACCGCGGCCGAAGCCGCCATGTTCCAGCGTATCCCGACCCGGCGGTCAGGGAGACGTTCCGGCAGCGGATCAGCAGAGCCGGCCGCTACCAGGCCCGTCCGCGAAGATCGATCGTGCCCTCGGGCCACCTGCGCGGTGGGGAGCCGAGCGCGAATGTCAGAATCGGCGGCCCCGGAGCCTGCGTGGTGGGCTGACCGGCGCGATCGATCGAGTGCTCCGCTGCGGAGACGCGGTGCCATCCGCAGGATTCGTAGAAGGCGACGACCTCTTCACGGCACCCGAGGTACCCGAACTCGATGCCCCCGGCCTCCGTCATCGATGCGGCTGCGCGCTCCATGAGCCGGGCGCCGGCCCGCTGTCCTCGTGCCTGCGGGGAGATCAGAACCCCGCCGACTCCGGCGATCACGACCTCCGCCGTACCGACGCTGATGGTGCGCCGCGCCCAGCCGACGTGTCCCACCACGGCATCGTCGAGTCGGGCGATGACATGGAGGTCGTGAGGCGCATAACCGTAGGGCTGATCAGGATTCCACGCCCCGAACTCCGCGGAGTACTCGATGTCGAACAGCTCCCGCAGCCGTGCCAGGTCGTTCGTGGTCAGCAGATCGTGCGGGACACTGTCGATGACGAGGCTCGTCATACCTCGGCGACCTTTCCCGCCTCCACCCGCCAGTGCCGGTCGGTCTGCACCGTGGCGAGCATGCGACGATCGTGGGTGACCAGCAGCAGCGTTCCCTCGTAGGACTCGAGCGCCTGTTCGAGCTGCTCGATCGCGGGCAGGTCAAGGTGGTTCGTCGGCTCGTCGAGCACGAGCAGGTTGACGCCCCGCGCCTGCAGCAGTGCCAGTCCCGCGCGCGTGCGCTCACCCGGCGAGAGCTCATCGACGGCGCGTGTCACATGATCCGCCTTGAGCCCGAACTTCGCCAGGAGTGTGCGGACCTCACCCGACGCCATCTCCGGCACGAGGTCCTCGAAGGCGACGGCGAGCGGCTGCGTGCCGACCAGCAGTGCGCGGGCCTGGTCGATCTCGCCGATCTGCACGCTCGCACCGAGACTCGCCGTTCCCTCGTCCGGAGCCTGCCGTCCCAGCAGTCCGCGCAGCAGCGTCGACTTCCCGGCGCCGTTGGGACCGGTGATGCCGATCCGCTCCCCCGCGTTCACCTGGAGCGACACGGGCCCGAGCTGAAAGCTTCCCTGCCGGAACACGGCCGAGCTCAGTGTCGACACGACGGAGCTGGAACGCGGCGCCGAGCCGATGGTGAACTCGAGCTGCCACTCCTTGCGCGGCTCCTCGACCTCTTCGAGCCGGGCGATCCTGCTCTCCATCTGACGCACCTTCTGCGCCTGCTTCTCACTCGACTCGGCCGACGCCTTGCGTTTGATCTTGTCGTTGTCCGGAGCCTTCTTCATCGCGTTGCGCACACCCTGGCTCGACCACTCGCGCTGGGTCCGGGCACGAGCGACGAGGTCGGCCTTCTTGTCGGCGAACTCGTCGTACTTCTCACGCTGGTGTCGCCGGACCGTGGCCCGCTCCTCCAGGTACGCGTCGTAGCCACCGCCGAACACCCGGTTGCTGTTCTGCGCGAGATCGAGTTCCAGCACGCGGGTCACGCAGCGCGCGAGGAACTCGCGGTCGTGGCTGACAACGACGACACCGCCACGGAGTCCGCGCACGAAGGCCTCCAGCCGCTCGATCCCGTCGAGGTCGAGGTCGTTGGTCGGTTCGTCCAGCAGGGCGATGTCGAAACGCGAGAGCAGGAGTGCGGCGAGACCGACGCGGGCGGCCTGTCCGCCCGACAGCGACGTCATCATCGCTGCGGCCGGGTCGGCGCCCAGGTCGAGTCCGAGGTCGGCGAGCACCACCGGAAGTCGCTCGTCGAGGTCGGCGGCACCGCTCGCCAGCCAGCGGTCCAGCGCGACGGAGTAGGTGTCGGCAGGATCGGTGCCCGGCGCGGCGAGAGACGGGTCCCCCAGGGCCGCTGCGGCAGCATCCATGGCTTCGGTCGCGGCCGCGCAGCCGGTGCGACGGCCGATGTAGTCGACGACGCTCTCTCCGACGATGCGTTCGTGCTCCTGCGGCAGCCAGCCGACGAAGGCATCCGCCGGTGAGAGCCGGATCGTGCCGGCCTGGGGCTCGTCGACACCGGCCAGCAGCTTCAGAAGGGTCGACTTCCCCGCCCCGTTCGCCCCGACGAGACCGACGACGTCACCCGCTGTGACGGTCAGGTCGAGCGAGTCGAACAGGGTGCGGTGGCCGTACCCGCCGGCCAGCCCTTGGGCCACGAGTGTTGCGGTCATCCGTCAATCCTGTCATCCGTGCAGGTGGTGCACAGACGCGGGGCCTCAGCGGGCGCCGATCCGCGATCTCTCGAGTCGACGCGTGAGCACGAGCGCGATGGTGACGATGATCAGGCAGAACAGGCCGGCGAATCTACACGAACGGGATCGTGAATCCTCCGGAGAACATCACCGCAGCCAGGCCCACGATCGCCAAGCCCACGAGCATGACATAAGCAACAGCCCGCACCCACCCGTTCGAACGACCGGCTGCGGTAGTGAGGACCAGGATTCCCATGGGCACCAGCATCAGCCCTCCGAACAGCAAAGCGGGCGCAACACGAACATCGGGAGCCGGGCACGGCGATGCCAACGCACACAGCGTCGGCATGTGCTGCGCCGCCCACAGAGCCGCCCACGTCACGAACAGAATCGCCACGGCGGGAAGCATCTTCAGCGCGTGGCTCCGACGAGAGCGTTCCACAGTGTCCACAGGGTTACCCTGGCAGGCGCCCGACGAATCGCGCTAGTTGTTGAAGCGGAACTCCACCACGTCGCCATCCTGCATGACGTAGTCCTTGCCCTCGAGGCGGGCCTTGCCCTTGGCACGGGCCTCGACGACGGATCCGGTCTCGACCAGATCCTCGAACGAGACGATCTCGGCCTTGATGAACCCCTTCTCGAAGTCGGTGTGGATGACACCGGCCGCCTGAGGGGCCTTCGACCCCTTGGGGATCGTCCAGGCGCGAGCTTCCTTCGGCCCAGCCGTGAGGTACGTCTGCAGACCGAGCGTGTCGAAGCCGATGCGGGCGAGCTGGTCGAGGCCGGACTCGTCCTGGCCGGTCGAAGCCAGCAGCTCCGCCGCATCCTCCGGGTCGAGGTCGATCAGTTCCGACTCGATCTTCGCGTCGAGGAAGATGGCCTTCGCCGGAGCGACGAGAGCGGCGAGCTCCGCCTTACGCGCGTCGTCGGTCAGCACGGCCTCGTCGACGTTGAAGACGAAGATGACGGGCTTCGCGGTGAGCAGACCCAGCTCGCGGATGGGCGTCAGGTCGATGCCGGCGACCGAGAGCAGCACGCCGCGCTCCAGCGCATCCTTCGCCGCATTCGCAGTCTCGAGCACGACAGGCTCGATCTTCTTGCCGCGGACTTCCTTCTCGTACCGGGCGATCGCCTTGTCGACGGTCTCCAGGTCGGCGAGCATGAGCTCAGCGTTGATCGTCTCCATGTCGGATGCCGGGTTGACCGTGCCGTCGACGTGCACGACGTCGTCGTCAGCGAAGCCGCGAACGACCTGCGCGATGGCGTCGGCCTCACGGATGTTGGCCAGGAACTTGTTGCCCAGGCCCTCCCCCTCGCTCGCACCGCGCACGATACCGGCGATGTCGACGAACGACACGGCGGCGGGGAGGATCCGCTCGCTGCCGAAGATCTCCGCGAGCTTCTCCAGACGCGGATCGGGCAGGTTCACCACACCGACGTTGGGCTCGATCGTCGCGAACGGATAGTTCGCCGCGAGCACGTCGTTCTTGGTGAGTGCGTTGAAGAGGGTGGACTTGCCGACGTTGGGNNCGTTGGGCAGGCCGACGATGCCGATAGTGAGAGCCACGGGGCACGAGTCTACCTGGCCGGTGCCCGGCGATCCTGCGGGAGCTGTGCGTCAGTCGCGGACGGCGCGGTACGCACGGGTCACGTACGGAAGGTCGATGGTCGCATCGCCATGCAGGTCGAGCTCATCGAAGAGGGCGTCGAGCTCCCGGCGGATGCGCTCCTTCTCCTCGTCAGGGGCGGTGATGATGTAGCTCCGTGATGCCGCCATCCGGTGCAGCACGTCGCGGATGACGGGGCGGACCCATTCCCACCGCTCCTGCTCGATCGGGCCGAAAGGTGCGGCGACGACAGGATCGCCCTCGGCGAGCATGATCTCGGCGTGACTGCCGTGCATGATCTCGGTGAGCCTGCGGACCCACTCGACACGATCGTCGCGGATGTTCCAGATGAGGCCCAGCACTCCCCCGCTGCGCACGGTGCGCCCGATCTCCGCGGAGCCGGCGACCGGATCCACCCAGTGCCAGGCTTGCCCCAGTACGACGGCGTCGACGCTCGCGTCCGGCAGCGGCAGCTGCTCCGCGGACCCGACGAAGGTGGGCACCCCCGGAACCGCACCGCGGAGCGTGGCGAGCATCTCCGGATCGGGGTCGACCGCGACGACCTCGGCGTCGGGAGCCTGCGAGAGGACGCGCGTGAGCTTGCCCGTTCCTGCGCCGACATCGGCGACGCGGCGGGAATCCGCGGGCATCCGCTCGAGCATCCACGCCACCGCCTCGAACGGATAGTCGGGCCTTCCGGCCTCGTAATCCCCGGCCTGCGCTCCGAACGACGTCGCCATGTCCTCAGCCATGTCGCCAGCATACGGCGAGTCTCCGACCCCTCTGCGAGCCGCCGGGGGAAAGTGGGGATGTGCCACTGGATTTCACTGCGATCGACTTCGAAACCGCGAACTCCAGTCCGGCGTCTGCCTGCTCCGTCGGTCTCGTCCGCGTGCGCGGCGGAGAAGTCGTCGCGACCACGGGATGGCTGATCCAGCCACCGCCAGGGCACGACGAGTTCCAGGAGTGGAACGTCCGCATCCACGGCATCCAGCCCGAGGACGTGCTGTCGGCCGCCACGTGGGTCGATCAATTCGATCGCCTGTGCGCGTTCGCCGGGGCCGACGTGCTCGTGGCGCACAATGCGGGCTTCGACCTCAACGTCCTGCGTCGCGCCTCCGAGGCGACCGGGCAGCTCTGCCCGCCCTACCGCTCGCTGTGCAGCCTGCAGGTCGCCCGCAAGACGTACACACTCGATTCGTATCGCCTGCCGATCGCCGCCGCCGCTGCCGGATTCGAGGAGTTCGCGCACCACGACGCCCTCGCCGATGCCCGCGCCTGCGCGCAGATCGTCATCGATGCTGCCGCGAGGGCCGGCGCGGCCGACGTGTTCGCACTCGCCGATGCCCTGAGCCTGCGCGTGACCGCCCCCGTCGCACCCGTCGCACCTGTTCTGGAGCGCGCCGTCGCCTGAACCGCCGCGCCTGAATCACCGCAGCGCGTACGACTCGTCACGCGGATCCGTGCGCGGCGACCCGGGAATGTCGGATGCCGGCCGCATCATGAACACATGGATGCTCTGGCTGTCGTTCTCCTCCTCGTCGCCCTCGCGGCGGGTGTCGCCGTGGGCTGGTTCCTCCGTGCTGGTCGCGGGGCAGCCGAACTCGCGCGTGCTCAGGCCGAGCTCGCGTCCGCGCGCGACGATCGCGACCGGCAGTACGACCTGTACCGCGACGCCGTCGAGCATGCGCGGAACGAGCAGCGTGCGGAGGCGCAGCGGGTGCAGCAGCAGAACGCCGTGCTGACCGCCCTGGCTCCGGTCCGCGAGAGTCTGCAGCAGATGCAGACCAAGGTCACGGCGATCGAGCGGGAGAGGCACGCCCAGTTCGGCACTCTCGAAGAGCAGTTGCGTCGTGCCCAGGAGTCCGACGAGGCGCTGCGGGCGACGACGGAATCGCTGGCCGGCGCTCTGCGTTCCACCGCCACGCGCGGTGTCTGGGGAGAGACCCAGCTGCGCCGCGTGGTGGAGGCTGCCGGACTCACCCGTCACATCGACTTCGACCTGCAGGCGACGATCTCCTCCGACCGCGGTCAGGGGCGACCCGACATGGTCATCCGCCTCGCCGGCGGCAGCTCGATCGCGGTCGACGCCAAGGTCCCTCTCGACGCCTACCTCGAGGCCTCCGCTCTCCCCGGGGGCGACGCGCGAGAGCCGCAACGCCGCACGCTGATGCAGAAGCACGTCAAGGCGGTCCGTGCGCACATCGACGCCCTGGCGAAGAAGGCCTACTGGGCGGGACTCGATGCCAGTCCCGAGTTCGTGATCTGCTTCCTGCCGAGCGAGTCGCTGCTGGCCGCCGCCATCGATGAGGACCCGACCCTGCTCGACTATGCGTTCAGCCGCCGGGTGGCGCTCGCCTCCCCCGTCAACCTCTGGGCGGTGCTGAAGACCGTCGCCTTCACCTGGACGCAGCAGGAGGTGTCGACCGAGGCGCGCACGCTGCTCACCCTCGGCACACAGCTGTACGACCGGCTGGGTACGCTCGCCGGGCATGCCGACGACCTGCGTCGGGCGCTGGAGCGCACCGTCGACAGCTACAACCGATTCGCCGGCTCACTCGAGACGCGCGTGCTCGTCACCGCCCGCCAGTTCCCGGGCGTCGATGCCTCTGCGCTCGCGACCGCATCTGCCACCACGGTGGGCGCGGCCAGAAGATTCACCGCCCCTGAGCTCATCACGACGGATGACACCGCCTCCGGCGATCATGCGTCGCAGACCAGCGGGATCGATGCTCTCGAGGCCACGCGTGGCGAGACGGTCCGCGCGGATGTCGGCGACGTGCGGAATCGACTCGACGAGGGATGATGCGGGCGGATCAGCGACCGAGGACGGCCCTCAGGCGATGCCGGGAACGCCGCTGAGCAGCAGGATGACGAGACCGCTGGTCGCGAGGAACGCGCCGATCATCCACCAGGCGCTGATCTCGTGTCCCTCGTCTCGACGCACACGGAAGAGCACGTCGGCCCGGCGAGCCGGATCGACCACCGAAGCGGCCGGTGTGGCGACGGGCGGTGCCGGAACGGATTCCGCATCGGCGCTCACCCGCAGGATGCGACCCGTGTTGGTCGTGATGATCTTCGTCGGGGCGGCCTTCGAGCCGCTCGTGTGCTGCGTTGTCATCTGTTCGCCCTCCTGTGCCTGCGGTGCCTGGCGGCTCCGTCGACGGCGACAAACCCAGTGACAATTGTGACACGGCGCCCCGGAGAACCGTGGATCGCGCCCCTGCCGGGCGATACCGGCTCGATAACGATGCCGCCGGCTCCCCGGCCGACGATCACGTGACGGTAGGCTCCCGAACGATCAGAGCCACTTCGAGACGAGGTGCTCCGATGCGATGCGCCGAAGGGTTCCGGATGCCCCGCGGAGCACGACGCTCTCGGTGTAGACATAGCCGCGCTCGCGACGGACGCCGGCGACGAGCTGCCCGTCGGTGACACCGGTCGCGACGAAGATCGTGTTGTTCCCCTGCACCAGGTCGTCCGCCTCGTAGACCTTGTCCATGTCGAGTCCGGCATCGATGCCGCGCTGACGCTCGTCATCGTCGCGGGGCCAGAGGCGACCCTGGATGTGCCCGCCGAGAGCCTTGATCGCACACGCCGTGACGATGCCCTCGGGACTGCCGCCGACCCCGACGCACATGTCGGTGCGCGCATCGTGACGGGCGGCGTTGATGCCACCGGCGACATCACCGTCGCTCATCAGACGGGTGCCGGCGCCGGCGTCGCGGATCTCCTGGATCAGCTGCTCGTGACGCGGGCGGTTCAGCACCGAGACGACGATCTCGTCGACGGGCTTGTCGAGCGCACCCGCGAGCTTGCGGATGTTCTCACCGATCGGCAGACGGATATCGACGACCCCGACACCTGCCGGGCCCGTGACGAGCTTGTCCATGTAGAACACGGTCGAGGCATCGAGCATCGTGCCACGATCCGAGACGGCGATCACGGAAAGGGCGTTCTGCCGACCGGCGGCCGTGAGAGAGGTTCCGTCGATGGGGTCGACCGCGATGTCGCACAGAGGTCCGCGGCCCGTGCCCACCACCTCGCCGTTGAAGAGCATCGGGGCGTTGTCCTTCTCCCCCTCGCCGATGACGACGCGGCCCTGGAAGTCGACCGTGCCGAGGAAGGCGCGCATGGCATCGACAGCCGCACCGTCCGCCGCCTCCTTGGCACCGCGGCCGATGAACGGCACCGCGCGTATGGCCGCGGCCTCCGTCGCACGCACCAGCTCCATCGCGAGGTTACGGTCGGGACGAAGAGGGCTCAGATCCGCTGTCAGACTCACCATGCGGTCAGCCTAGCCAGCGACGGGTCCGAATCCGGCCCCTTTCGGCCCTTATCCTGCGAAGGATTCGCGATTCTTAACAAGGAAGCAGAAGCCGTCTCGCGCACTGGAGGTCATGACTGCGGTAGAGGCCCACACGCCCCGATAGAGTGGCAGCTGTCCCGGCTTCCCCTATCGCAGGAGTTCTCATGCCCGTCGCCACCCCGGATCAGTACGCCGAAATGCTCGACCGCGCGAAGGCCGGCGGCTTCGCGTACCCCGCATTCAACGTCTCCAGCTCGCAGACGATCAACTCCGTCCTCCAGGGGCTGACCGAAGCCGGCTCCGACGGCATCATCCAGGTCACCACGGGTGGAGCCGACTACTTCGCCGGCCACACGGTGAAGGCCCGCGCCACGGGCGCCCTCGCGTTCGCCCGCTTCGCCACCGAGGTCGCGAAGAACTACCCGATCACCGTCGCACTGCACACGGATCACTGCCCGAAGGATGCGCTCGCGGGCTTCGTCGAGCCGCTCATCGCCGCGTCCGAAGAAGAGGTCAAGGCCGGTCGCAACCCGATCTTCCAGTCCCACATGTGGGACGGCTCGGCAGTTCCCCTCGCGGAGAACATCGAGATCGCGAAGGACCTGCTCCCCCGCATGAAGAACATCAACGCCATCCTCGAGGTCGAGATCGGCGTCGTCGGCGGCGAAGAGGACGGCGTGCAGCACGAAGGCTCGAACGAAGCCCTCTACACGACCTTCGCCGATGTCGACCAGGCCGTCCAGGCACTGGGCCTCGGCGAGCAGGGCCGCTACATCGCCGCCCTCACCTTCGGCAACGTGCACGGCGTGTACAAGCCCGGTGGAGTGAAGCTGCGCCCGGAGCTCCTCGGCGAGATCCAGGCCGAGGTCGCCGCCAAGTACAACACCGGCGCCAAGCCGCTCGACCTGGTGTTCCACGGCGGATCGGGTTCCACCGATGAGGAGATCGCCCTCGCGGTCGCCAACGGCGTGATCAAGATGAACATCGACACCGACACGCAGTACGCCTACACGCGTGCGATCGCCGACTACATGTTCAAGAACTACGACGGCGTCCTCAAGGTCGACGGCGAGGTCGGGAACAAGAAGCAGTACGACCCGCGCGCCTGGGGAAAGATCGCCGAGTCGGCGATGGCTGCCCGCGTGGTCGAGTCGACCCGTCAGCTCGGCTCGTACGGCCAGTCCCAGAGCTGATCGGTCGCGAGACGACAGAAGGGGCCCGGCATTCCTGCCGGGCCCCTTCTTCGTAGCCGAGGGGCGTCGTGCGTCGACGCCGACGGGATGAGGTCAGGGAGCCGTCATCTGCTCGAGGTGGGCGACGAACGCCGGATCGCTCATCATCGGCACCGCGATGCAGATCGACACCACGCCCATCGTGATGATCGCGCCGACGATCGGGAGCCACCAGGTGATCCGTCCTCGACGCAGGCGACGGATCGAGAGCGCGGCGGTGACAGACCATCCGACCGCGAGCACGATCGCGGCGATCGTCCCCCAGGTCTTCCCCTGCGCGAAGTTCGTGAACTCCCCTTCGATGCCGAGGACCTTCATCGTCTGGTTCATGACCGTGGGCAGGTCGAGGTAGGACAGACCGGTGACGACGATGTTGATCAGCCCGTAGGCGAGCATCGCGATCGTCGCGAAACGATCGAGAGGGTGCGATCGCTTCGTCGCGGGATCACTCGTCGAAGGACCTGCCTGTGGAGCAGGCGGCAGGGGCGTCGTGGGCGGTGCGATCACCACGTCTTCGAGCGGCGGCAGACCGGCCGCTCGTCGCTGCTCCTCGGGAGTCGCGATTTCGCCGTACCGGGGCCGTTGTTCACTCATCTCGCCATGCTAACGGCCCCACCTCCGGCCGGTTCACAGCCGATCGCCGCGGGAACGCGCGCCCGAAACGATAGCGGCCCCGGAGAAGTGGGGACTTCTCGGGGCCGCGGACGTGGAGCACTGGGGACGCTCCTCATCCAGATCGATCGCCAGCGCTGGGGACGCTGAAGGCGATCAGTAGCGTTCATGTATGCCGCTACTCTCCCCATAGTAGGAAAACGCATGCCGCAATACCAGGGGTCGTACTTCAGATAGTGAACTCCGCTCCGGAGCTCCCCTCGTCCAGCGCATCCGCCCCCAACTGCAGCGAGAGCTTCCGCGCGGTCTGCTGTAGAGCCGAGACGAGCGTGCGATCCACGACGGCCCGATCCGCCGGCAGTGATATCGCCAGGGACGCGGTGATCCCCGGCGCGATGACCGGCACGGCGACGCAGGTGGCGCCGATGGCGTATTCCTCCCGATCGATCGCCCAGCCCGGCGAGCGGTCCAGCTGAGTGAGCAGCGCCCTGCGGTCGGTGATCGTCCGCGGGGTGAGCTCCGGCAGACGGTGCCTCGAGAGGTAGTCCAGGCGATCGGCTTCCGGCAGGGCTGCGAGGATCTGCTTCCCCAACGCCGTCGCGTGGGCGCTCGACTGCAGCCCCACCCATAGTTCGATGCGGGGGTTGCGGACCGCGTCGACGATATCGACCAGGTGCATCTCCCCGTCGTCGAAGCGTGAGAGATAGGCCGTGGCACCCACGTCTTCCGTCACCTCGCGGAGCGCAGCGCGCACGCGGGCGAGGAACACGCCCCGCGAGCTGATCTGCTCCTGGAAAGACGGAAACCGGGCGCCGAGCACGACCCCGTCGGGTTCCGACGCGAGATACCCCTCGTGCACGAGCGTGCGCACCAGGTTGTAGGTGGTGCCCGGGGTCAGACCGGTGATCGCCGCGAGCATCTTGGGCGGAAGAGGACGAGGAGAGTTGGCGACGATGTCGACCAGCCGCAGAGCGCGTTGCACCGACCCGATGAGGGTGGGCTCCGCCTCCGCGGCGTTCACCGCTACGCGCCTCCTCCTGATGCACGACCGCCGAGTGCCCGCGCGTCGCGCTGTCCCGCAGCGTCCTGACGCAGTTCCTTGGGCAAGGAGAACATGAGGTCCTCCTCTGCCGTCTTCACCTCTTCGACGTCGCGGTAACCGGCGTCGCCGATCGCGTCGAGCACCTCGCGCACCAGGACCTCGGGCACCGAGGCGCCGCTGGTCACGCCGACGGTCTCGACGCCGTCGAGCCACTCCTGCTGGATCTCCTCGGCGTAGTCGACGCGATAAGCGGCCTTCGCCCCGTACTCGAGCGCGACCTCGACGAGGCGCACACTGTTGGACGAGTTCGACGAGCCCACGACGATCACGAGATCCGCACCGGCGGCGACCTTCTTGATCGCCACCTGGCGGTTCTGCGTGGCGTAGCAGATGTCGTCGGACGGCGGGTTCTGCAACTCGGGGAAACGAGTGCGCAGGCGGTTGACGGTCTCCATCGTCTCGTCGACCGAGAGCGTGGTCTGCGAGAGCCAGACGACCTTGTTCGGATCCTTCACGACGACCGTGTCGGCCTCTTCCGGAGAGTTCACGACCGTCACATGCTCGGGAGCCTCACCGGCCGTTCCCTCGACCTCTTCGTGGCCGTCGTGGCCGATGAGCAGGATCTCGAAGTCGTCCCGGGCGAAACGCACGGCCTCGCGATGCACCTTCGTGACCAGCGGGCACGTCGCGTCGATCGCGTGGAGTCCGCGATCGGCGGCTGCGTTCACGACCGCCGGCGAGACGCCGTGAGCGCTGAAGACCACGTGAGCGCCCTCGGGGACCTCGTCGACCTCTTCGACGAAGATCGCGCCCTTCTCCTCGAGCTCCGTCACGACATGGATGTTGTGCACGATCTGCTTGCGCACGTAGACCGGAGCGCCATAGCGCTCGAGGGCCTTCTCGACGGCGACCACGGCACGGTCGACGCCGGCGCAATAGCCGCGCGGTGCGGCGAGCAGAACGCGCTTGTGTCCGGCCACCGGGTTATCCTGAAGCCGCCCGGCCGCCGCACGCACTCGTGGAAGGCGGGGCACGGGGAGATGAACGGCAGTCGAAGTCACCCTTGAATTCTACCGTCGCACAGCTGTGCGCGGCCGGGGAGGTTCAGGGGCACGGAACGGGAGCGGATGACAGTCTTCGAAGCGACGACGGGCCAGGGCGAGACCCCTCCGGCCGATTCCGTCGCACCCCGCGACTCGACCGCTGACGCCCCCACCTCGGTCACGCGTCTGAATGCGACCATCCGCGACTTCATCGCCCGGTGGAACACCGTCTGGGTCGAGGGCGAGATCACCTCCTGGAACGTCCGCGCCGGCAACGTGTTCGCGCGGCTGAAGGACACCCGCTCCGATGCGCAGATCTCCATCCGGGTGTGGTCGAGCGTGCGCGGACGCATCCCGTCCGACATCGGCGTCGGTGATCACGTCGTCGCCGCAGTGAAGGCCGACTACTTCGTCAAGGCCGGCGACTTCAGCTTCGCGGTCTCCGCGATGAAGCACGTCGGGCTCGGCGACCAGCTCGAGCGGCTCGAGAAGCTCCGCGTGCAGCTGCGGCAGGAGGGGCTGTTCGACCCGGCCAGGAAGAGACGCCTGCCCTTCCTCCCGCACGTGATCGGTCTGATCACCGGTGAGCGGTCCGACGCCGAGAAGGATGTCCATCGCAATGCCGAGCTGCGCTGGCCGCAGGTGCGCTTCCGCACCGAGTACGCCGCTGTGCAGGGCGACCGCTGCGTTCCCGACACGCTCGCGGCCCTCGCTCGACTCGACGCCGACCCCGAGGTCGACGTGATCATCATCGCCCGCGGCGGCGGCGACCCGCAGACGCTGCTCGGCTTCAGCGACGAGAAGCTGCTGCGAGCGGTCGCCGCGGTCTCCACCCCGGTGGTGAGTGCGATCGGGCACGAGAACGACCACCCGCTGCTCGACGACGTGGCCGATCTGCGCGCCTCGACCCCGACCGACGCCGCGAAACGCGTCGTGCCCGACGTCGGCGAACAGCGTGCGCTCATCGCCCAGCTGCGGTCCCGCGCCACCACGCGGCTGACGCAGCGACTCACCCACGACATCGCGCAGCTGGAGCAATTGCGCTCGCGCCCCGTGCTGCGTTCGCCCGCGCCGATCATCGACGCACGGGCCCAGGAGATCTGGCTGCTGCTCGGACGCGGACGAGACGCCGTGAACCGACAGCTCGACGACGCCGGCCGCCGCACCGGCGAGCTCCGCGCGTCGCTGCGTGCGCTCTCCCCCGCGGCGACGCTGGCCCGGGGCTATGCCATCGCCCACCTCGACGGCGGCGTGATCCTGCGTGACGCCGCCGACGCGCCAGCCGGGAGCGCGCTCACGATCACGCTCGATCGGGGCTCGTTGAGCGCCCGCTCCGAGGGTGAGATCGCGGAAGACGCCTGATCCGAGCACCCGCGGCACACGACGTAAGATGGAGGAGTGAGCGCCCTGAACGACACCCCTGTGGACACGCTGTCGTTCGAGGCGGCCCGTGACGAGCTGGTCAAGGTCGTGGCCGAACTCGAGCAGGGTTCCCCGACGCTCGAACACTCCCTCGCTCTCTGGGAACGCGGTGAGGCTCTCGCCGCCCGCTGCGAGGAGTGGCTGCTGGGGGCCAAGCGCCGCCTGGATGCCGCCCGTGCCGCGGCATCGGACGCCGAGAGCCCGGCGGGAGACTCATGAGCAAGCAGCCCCCGATCATCGCCGAACTCGGCCGCCCCGAGACTCCGGACGAGACCGCCGCGCGCAAGGCCGCATCCAGCAAGGCCTACCGATCGAGCCAGACGGTGCGCAACCTCGTCGCCGCGCTGCTGGTCACTCTCGCCGTGGTCGCCGTCATCATCTTCGCCGTGCCTCGCGGCGCCCCCGTCGAGCAGAAGCCCCTCGACGTCGCCGCCGTCGCCGAAGGTGTGGAGTCCTCGATGGACCGCCCTGTCCTCATCCCCGAGCTCGGCGACTTCTGGCGTGCGAACGGTGCAGAGATGCAGGGTGGAGCCACCGTGGTGTGGGAGGTCACCCTCGCTCCCAAGTCCGACAAGGAACGTGGTTTCATCAAGGTCGCCCAGGCGTTCGACGCCGATTCCTCCTGGGCACCGCAGCGCCTGAACGGCATCGCCCCCACCGACACGGTGCGCATCGGCGGACTCGACTGGGACGTCTACAAGCCGGGCAGCGCCGAATCCAACGCGAACGTCACCTATGCCATCGGCACCCAGGCCGGCGACGACTACATCCTGCTCTACGGATCGCGGTCGGCGGATTCGACCGCTGAGCTCGCCGAGTCGCTCATTCCGCAGATCCGCACCATCTCGGAGGCTTCATGACGCACCCGCTGACCCCCACCGCCGCCTGGAAGCAGATGCAGGACGGCAACCGCCGCTTCGTGCAGGACGAGCCTCGGCACCCGAACCAGGACGTCGCCCGCCGCAAGGATCTGACAGCGGCCCAGCACCCGGTCGCGACGCTCTTCGGCTGCTCGGACTCGCGTCTCGCCGCCGAGATCATCTTCGACCTCGGCCTCGGCGACCTGTTCGTGGTGCGCAACGCCGGACAGGTGATCGGCGAGTCGATCGTCGCGAGCCTCGAATACGCCGTCGCGGTGCTCGAAGTGCCCCTGATCGTCGTTCTCGCCCATGACTCCTGCGGCGCCGTGCGCGCAGCGATCGACGGCACCGCGATCGACGCCGCTCCCCTGCCGCCGCACATCTGGAAGCTGATCGCCCCGATCGTCCCCGCGGCGCGGAAGGTGCTGGCCGAGAACGGCGGAACCACCGTCGCCGAGATCGACTCGGAGCTCGTCGGCATCGAACACCTGCGCAACACGGTGAGCGACCTGCTGCAGTCGTCCGAGATCATCAGCGACGCCGTCTCCGCGGGCCGCCTGGGCATCGTCGGCGCCAACTACCGTCTGGCCGAGGGCACCGCGGTGCCCGTGATCACGGTCGGAATCGACGCCGACGGCGTCACCACCGAGGGAACTGACCCCGCAACCGAGGAGGGTTCGGAATGACCGAGCAGGACTACCGCATCGAGCACGACACCATGGGTGAGGTGCGGGTGCCCGTGAACGCGCTCTACGGAGCGCAGACCCAGCGCGCCGTGGAGAACTTCCCGATCTCGGGCAAGGGACTGGAGTCGACGCAGATCGCCGCCCTCGCCCGCATCAAGAAGGCCGCGGCGCTCGCCAACAAGGAGCTCGGCACCCTCGACGGCGCCATCGCCGACGCCATCGCCCAGGCCGCCGATCAGGTGGCGTCCGGCGCCCATGACGGAGAGTTCCCGGTCGACACGTACCAGACCGGATCCGGTACCTCGTCGAACATGAACATGAACGAGGTGCTGGCGACGCTCGCGACACGCATCCTCGGCGCGACGGTTCACCCCAACGACCACGTGAACGCCTCGCAGTCGTCCAACGACGTGTTCCCGACCTCGGTGCACATCGCGGTCACCCAGGCCCTCATCGACACTCTCATCCCCGCGCTCGACCACCTTGCCGTCGCCCTCGAGGCAAAGGCGGAGCTGTGGAAGGACGCGGTCAAGTCCGGTCGCACGCACCTCATGGACGCGACGCCCGTCACGCTCGGCCAGGAGTTCGGCGGTTACGCCCGCCAGATCCGCCTCGGCATCGAGCGCGTGCAGTCGGCCCTCCCCCGCGTCGCCGAGGTCCCGCTCGGCGGCACCGCAGTCGGCACCGGCATCAACACCCCGCTCGGCTTCCCGCAGAAGGTCATCGCGCTGCTGGCAGCCGAGACCGAACTGCCGATCACCGAGGCCAAGGACCACTTCGAGGCGCAGGCCAACCGCGACGGTCTCGTCGAGGCCTCCGGCGCCCTGCGCACGATCGCGGTCTCGCTGACCAAGATCAACAACGACCTGCGCTGGATGGGCTCCGGCCCCAACACGGGTCTCGGAGAGCTGCACATCCCCGACCTGCAGCCCGGATCCTCGATCATGCCCGGCAAGGTCAACCCGGTCGTGCCCGAAGCCGTGCTGATGGTGTGCGCGCGTGTGATCGGCAACGACGCGACCGTCGCCTGGGCCGGCGCATCCGGATCCTTCGAGCTCAACGTCGCCATCCCCGTCATGGGCACGGCCGTGCTCGAGTCGATCCGTCTGCTGTCGAACGCCTCGCGCGTGCTCGCGGACAAGACGATCGACGGCCTGCAGGCCAACGTCGAGCGTGCCGCTGCCTTCGCGGGCATGAGCCCGTCGATCGTGACCCCGCTGAACAAGCTCATCGGCTACGAAGCCGCAGCGAAGATCGCCAAGCACTCGGTCGCCAAGGGCATCACGGTGCGCGACGCCGTGATCGACCTCGGCTACGTGGAGCGCGGCGACCTCACCCTGGAGCAGCTCGACGAGAAACTCGACCTGCTGTCGATGACGCACCCGGGCTGACCCATAGCGCGAGACAGCGGATGCCGCGAGGACTCTTCCTCGCGGCATCCACTGTTTCCGTCGTCAGCTGAGCTCTCCACCCTCCAAGAGCTCGGTGACGAGGGCGGCGATGGCCGAACGCTCGGAGCGCGTCAGAGTCACGTGCCCGAAGAGGTCGTGCCCCTTCAGCGTCTCGATCACGCTGGCGATTCCGTCGTGACGTCCGACCCGGAGGTTGTCGCGCTGACCGACGTCGTGGGTGAGGATCACTCGGGAATTCTGGCCCATCCGACTCAGCACCGTCAGCAGCACGTTGCGCTCGAGCGACTGGGCTTCGTCGACGATCACGAACGCGTCGTGGAGGGAGCGGCCGCGGATGTGGGTCAGCGGGAGCACTTCGAGCAGTCCGCGCTCGATGACCTCCTCGATCACGTTTCCCGACACCACCGAGCCCAGCGTGTCGAACACCGCCTGACCCCAGGGCCCCATCTTCTCGCCCTGGTCGCCGGGAAGGTAGCCGAGCTCCTGCCCGCCGACAGCGAACAACGGCCGGAACACGATGATCTTCTTCTGCTGCTGCCGCTCCAGCACCGCTTCGAGCCCGGCGCAGAGCGCGAGCGCCGACTTGCCGGTACCGGCACGTCCGCCGAGGGAGACGATGCCGACCTCCTGATCGAGCAGCAGGTCGATCGCGACGCGCTGCTCGGCAGAGCGGCCGTGCATACCGAAGATGTCGCGGTCTCCTCGTACCAGTCGGTACTCGCCGTCGCCCGTGACCCGGCCGAGCGCGGAACCGCGCTCGGAGTGGATGATCAGTCCGGTGTTCACCGGGAGACCGCGTGCCTGCTCGCTGATGCCGACCTCGCTCTCGTAGAGGTCGCTGATGTCATCGCCGGAGAGGTCGAGCGTCGAGATGCCGGTCCACCCGGAGTCCACCGCCTGCTCGGCCAGATACTCCTCAGCGCGCAGGCCGAGAGAGGCGGCCTTGACGCGCATCGGCAGGTCCTTCGAGACGATCGTGACGTCCTGCCCGTCCTGCGCGAGGTGCATGGCGACCGAGAGGATGCGCGTGTCGTTGTCGCTGAGGCGGATGCCGGCGGGGAGCACGGAGGAGTCGGTGTTCGCGAGCTCGACGCGGAGCGTGCCACCCTCGCCGACCTCCACCGGGAAGTCGAGCCGTCCATGCTCGATGCGCAGATCGTCGAGGTGGCGCAGGGCCTGCCGCGCGAAGTAGCCGATCTCCGGGTCGTGGCGTTTGCCCTCGAGTTCCGTGATCACGACGACGGGAAGGACGACCGAGTGCTCCGCGAAACGGAAGAACGCCTGCGGATCGCTCAGCAGGACAGAGGTGTCGAGGACATACGTGCGCAGATCCTGATCCGGATCGGCGGACGATGCCCGGCTCGACGTCTTACGGGTGGACTGCTGCGCGGTGCTGGTGGCCTGCTGCGCTGTACGTGTGGTCACGACCCACTCCCGACCCGGGGAATCCCGGCTATTCGAACGAGTCGACCAGGGGGTCACGAGTCGTCAACCTGAGGCCGACTCGAACGGGCGCCTTGCCCGATGCCTAGAACGTACGACCGTGCGGGTGATTAACCCGAATTCGACACGCCAATGATTCGTTACGCGCTGATGAACGTCTCGTTGCCGAACGCCCGCAGAGCATCGTCGAGGAGCTCGAATGTCGCGGCGTCGGTGCCCGCGTGCGGCGCGATCCGCACCGAGGCACCCCGTGCCGTGACGACCACTCCGGCGTTGGCGAGTGCCGCGGCGAGTCGCGCGGGCTCCTCCGGAGCGAGCGCGACGATGCCCGCACGCTGGCCGCGCTCGCGCGGGGAGCTCACCTCGATGCCGTGGCGGTCGGCGATCTCGATCACGGTGTCGACGTTCTGGGCGAGCCGCTCCTCAATCGAGACGACGCCGGCATCACGCACGTCACGGACGCCGATCGCGAGTCGGCCGGCCGCGAGCGTGTCGGGCTGGCTCACGGTGAAGGCGCGGGCCGACGGCGCCGGCGCGGGCAGTTCGTCGACGAAAAGCCCCGCAGCCGTCGTGCCGGTGATACCGGACAACACGGGGGTGATGCGCTCCCGTGCGCGGGGCGAGAACCACGCGAAGGCGCTGCCACGACCCGCGCGCAACCACTTGTAGCCGTGTCCGACCACCACGTCGGCAGCGGAGTAGTCGGCGTCGATCACACCGAACGACTGGACGGCGTCGACGATGAGCAGGCGGTCGGGCCCGATCGCCTCGCGAAGCGCCGCGAGATCGACGCGGAATCCGGTGCGGAAGTCGACGTGGCTCACCGCCAGAGCGACCACCTCGTCATCGAGGGCCTCGATCACGGTGTCGGGTGTCACCCGCCCGTCGTCGGGTGTGATCCAGCGCGGTGCAACCGTTCGATCCGATGCCGTGGATGCGCGTTCCAGGGTCAGACTCACGCTCGGGAATTCGGCGGTGCTCGCGACCACGTCACCGGAGAGACCGAACAGCGCGTGCATGAGCCCGTGGGTCGACGACGGCTGCAACGTGACATCGTCGGCCTCCGCGTCCAACAGCTCGGCGACGAGCTCCTGGGCCTGACCGATGCGCTCGGCGACCAGGGAGAGCGATGACGGCCGCCCGCTGCCGAGCAGATCGGCGTCGGCGAAGACCTCTTCACGGACGGACGGCGACAGCGGACCGAAGGCCGCCCAGTTCAGATAGCCGGACTCGGTGTCGAACGTGTCGACATAGTCCTGGAAAGTGCTCACTGCGTCATTGTGGCACGGCTCACAGGTCCCTGGTCCCCGGCCTCCCGACACCCGTTCAGCGCCCGAAGCGTCGGTCCCGATCGGCGTAGTCGCGGATCGCACGGAGGAAGTCCACCTGTCGGAGATCAGGGCCCAGCGCCTCGACGAAGTAGAACTCGCTGTGCGCGCTCTGCCACAACAGGAAGTCGCTCAGCCGCTGCTCCCCACTCGTGCGGATCACCAGGTCGGGGTCGGGCTGACCGCCGGTGTAGAGGTGCTCGCCGATCATCTCGGGCGTGAGATGGGCGGCGAGGTCTTCCAGCGTCCCGCCGGATGCCTCGTGCTTCGTGATGATGCTCCGCACCGCGTCGACGATCTCATTGCGTCCGCCGTAGCCGACGGCGAGATTCACGTGCAATCCGGTGTGATCCTTCGTGCGCTTCTCGGCGTCGGAGAGCACGCGCGCGAGTTCGGCCGGGAGGATGTCGGATCGGCCGACGTGCTTGACCCGCCAGTTGCCTTCACGCGACAGAGCCTCGGCGAGTTCGGCGATGATCTCTATGAGGTCGGCGAGCTCCGCGGAATCGCGCTTTCGCAGGTTGTCGCTCGAGAGCAGATACAGCGACACCACGCGCACACCGAGCTCGTCGCACCAGCCGAGGAACTCGCGCATCTTGGCGGCGCCCGCCCGGTGGCCCTCTGCGGGCGTGTCCAGTCCGAGCTGACGCGCCCAGCGACGGTTGCCGTCGATCATCATGGCGACGTGATGCGGCACCCTGCTCGGATCGAGGTGGCGACGCAGCCGGCTGGTGTAGAGCCGATACAGCGGCCCTCGCCCCGGGCTCTCGCGTGACATCACCTCCCTACGCTACCGTGCCGAGGCGTGCGGCATCGTGTGTGCACGCTGGGGATATGTGCCCTGTGGGGTATGCGCGTCGGCTTAGAGTGAGCACGTGAGCACTCCCGAGCCCTCCGGCCCCGATGTCCCCCAGCTGCCCCTGCTCGAAGCGGCCGCCGTGGATGCGGCGACCGAGGTCAAACCGACCTGGCGCGGATGGATCCACGCCGGCACGTTCCCGGTGGCTCTGATCGCGGGCATCGTCCTCATCGTCGTGGCCGACGGCGCCCCGGCGAAGTGGGCCTCCGCCGTGTTCATGCTCACCTCGCTGCTACTCTTCGGCAACTCGGCGCTCTACCACCGCATCGACTGGCGGCCGAAGGTGAAGGTGCTGCTCAAGCGCATCGACCACGCCAACATCCTGCTGCTGATCGCCGGTACCTACACTCCCCTGGCGGTTCTGGCGCTCCCGCCCTCGAAGGGCGTACTGCTCCTCTGCCTGGTGTGGGGCGGAACCCTCGTCGGCATCCTTTTCCGGGTCTTCTGGATCCACGCGCCCCGCTGGCTCTATGTCGCCCTGTACCTGCTGCTCGGCTGGGCAGCCGTGATGTACATCGTCGACCTCATGAACGCGAACTTCGCGATGATGGTGCTGGTGATCGTGGGAGGCCTTCTCTACACGGGGGGCGCCGTCGTCTACGCGCTCAAGAAGCCGAACCCCTGGCCGGGGCACTTCGGGTTCCACGAGATCTTCCACGTGTGCACGGTGCTCGCGTTCCTGTGCCACTGGACCGCGTGCCTGCTCATCGCGCTGTCACCGCTGTCGCCTTCGCTGGGCGCACCGTGACGGTCGATCAGCGAGCGGGCGTGTCGCCTTCGCCCTCCGCTGAGGTCGTGCCGTCGGCTGTGGATTCGTTCGCTCCGGGTGCAGCGGCACCGCCCTCGGCCCGCGCCGCTTCTTCGGCGTCCAGCTCGTCACGCACCTCTTCGCGGTACCGGACCCGGCGGATGCGACGGTTCATGTCCCAGATCAGCAGGATCACCGCGATCACGACCACGACGATCGCGGCGAAGCCGACGAACCCCGGGGTGACCGACACCGGATCGACGGTCATGCTCGGCGTCGGCATCGGGGTCTCGGACAGAGAGAACATGAATCGGCCTTTCGTACGCAGGTCGCATAACCTGGTAACACCAGCCTAACGACCGGAAGACCCACCTGTGACGACCGCACAAGAGCTCGACGAACGCTATGGCCGAACCCGACGACGCCGGACGCCGTGGATCATCGGTGGCGTGATCGCGCTGTTGATCGTGGGCGCGTTCAGCTGGATGACCGTCGCCCAGTCGATGGCGTCCGTCGACGCGGACGACCTGGGCTTCGAACTCGTCGACGAGCACTCCGTGAACATCAGCTTCCAGGTGACCGGCGTGCAGGGCAAGGATGTCGTGTGCGCCGTCGAGGCACTCGACGAGGAGTTCGGCGTGGTGGGTTGGAAGATCGTCGAGATCGAGGCCGGAGACAGCCACTCCCAGGCCCGCTCCGTCACCATTCCGACCGTCTCGGCGGCCACCACAGGTTTGGTGAACGCCTGCTGGGTCGCTTAGACTCGTGCCAGACAAGACGACGCCCCGGCACCGTGCCGGGGCGTCTTGGCATATCCCCCTGCAGCATGCCGGAGGGATCCCGAAAGAAGGAGCTTCGTCATGTCCACCGATGCTCAGGTTCCCTTCCTCACGCAGGAAGCGTATGACCGGCTCGTCGCCGAGCTGGAGCACCTGTCCACCTTCGGCCGCGACGAGATCGCCAAGCGCATCGAGGCGGCCCGCGAAGAGGGCGATCTCAAGGAGAACGGCGGATACCACGCCGCCAAGGACGAGCAGGGCAAGCAGGAGGCGCGCATCCGCACTCTCGAAGGCCTGCTGAAGACCGCCAAGGTCGGCGAGGCTCCTGCCAGCCGCGGGATCGTCGAGCCCGGCACCGTGGTCACCGCCCTCGTCGCGGGCGGTGAAGAGGTCTTCCTCCTCGGCAGCCGTGAGATCGCGGCCGGCAGCGACCTCGACGTGTACAGCGAAGCCAGCCCCCTCGGCCAGGCCATCCTCGGCCTGAAGGTCGGCGAGAAGTCCTCCTACGAGGCTCCCAACGGGCGCTCGATCAGCGTCGAGATCGTGAACGTCGAGACCTACACGGGCTGAGCATCCTGTCAGAAGCGCCCCCGCATCCTGTCGGACGCGGGGGCGCTCTGCGTGATCGATCGGTGTGCTCAATCGGGGACGAGGATGGGCTCGAAGCCGGCGCGGCGCAGCGTGTCGAGCGTGTGCTCCGAGTGCTCGGGTCCACGCGTCTCGACGCTGAGCTCGAGGATGACCTCGCTGATCTGGAGGCCGTGGCCGTGGCGGGTATGCATCGCCTCGATCACGTTCGCACCGGCCTCGGCGATGAGCTCCGACACGCGGGCCAGCTGGCCGGGACGGTCGGGCAGAGGGATGCGGATCGTGAGGTAGCGACCGGAGGCGGCGAGTCCGTGGGAGACCACGCGCTGCAGCAGGAGCGGATCGATGTTCCCGCCTGACAACACGGCCATCGTGGTCCCCGTGGCCGACACCTTGCCGGCCAGGATCGCCGCCACACCGGCCGCACCGGCGGGCTCCACCACGACCTTCGACTGCTCGAGCAGGATGAGAATGGCCCTCGCCAGGTCGTCGTCGGAGACGGTGACGACTTCGTCGACGAGCTCTTTGATGATGTCGAAGGGGACGGCGCCCGGGCGAGCGACCAGGATGCCGTCGGCGATGGTCGGTCGCGTCACGATGTCGACGGGCTCTCCGGCCTCGAGCGAGGGCGGGACCGCTGCCGCGTTCTCGGCCTGCACGCCGATGATGCGGACCGTGCGCCCGAGCTCGGCGGCGCGTGCCTTCACCGCCGCGGCGACGCCGGCGATGAGACCTCCCCCGCCGATGCCGAGCACGACGGTGTCGACGTCGGGTGCATCTTCGAGAAGCTCGAGACCGAGCGTTCCCTGCCCGATCACCACGTCGCGGTGATCGAACGGGTGGATCAGCACCGCCCCCGTGCGCTCCGAGAACTCGGCGGCGAGACGCAGCGATGTCGCCACCGTCTCGCCCTCCAGCACGACCTCCGCTCCGTAGCCACGCGTGGCGAGCAGCTTCGGCACGGGAACGCCCAACGGCATGAAGATGGTGGCGGGGATGCCGAGCTCCTGCGCGGCGAGCGCCACTCCCTGCGCATGGTTTCCCGCGGACGCCGCGACCACGCCGCGCGAGCGCTCCTCGGCGCTCAGCTTCGACAGCCGGTACGCCGCCCCGCGGATCTTGAACGACCCGGTGCGCTGGAGATTCTCCATCTTCAGCAGGACGGGGGCTCCGAGGATGTCGGAGAGGGCTCGCGAGGGCAGCGTCGGCGTGTGCGAGATCACCTCAGCCAGACTCTGAGCGGCGTGCTCGAACTCGGTCAGGCTGGGGACTGCGCTCATCGATTCCTCCGTCTCCGCTCGCGCGGAACTGTGCTCCAGATAAGGTCTCCGCTCGGCCCGACGCCGGTTCGCCAGGAGCCCGAGCTGATGGTCACCGCGGCGACATTGACGAAGGCCGCCAGCGGCACAGCGAAGAGGGCGCCGGGGATGCCGGCGATCATCGCGCCACCCGCCACCACGAGGACGACGGCGAGCGGGTGCACCTTGACCGCAGAACCCATCATGATCGGCTGCAGGATATGCCCCTCGATCTGCTGGACGGCGAGGACCACCACGAGCATCCAGAGCGCGATCCACGGACCGTTGTACACGAGCGCGAGGAACACGGCGACGGCACCGGTCACCACCGCACCCACGATCGGGATGAACGAGCCGAGGAAGACGAGCACGGCGACCGGGAGCGCGAGGGGCACCTGGAGGAGGAACGCCCCGAGGCCGATGCCGATCGCGTCGATGGTGGCCACGAAGAGCTGGGTGCGCGCGTAGTTCACGATCGTGGTCCAGCCGTTGCGCGCGGCACCATCGACGGCCGGGCGGGCGCGACGCGGGAAGATCTTGAGGGTCCAGCGCCAGATCCCCGCACCATCGGCCAGCAGGCAGATGAGGATGAACAGCGCGAGCAGGGCGCCCGTGGCGACATGACCGACCGTCGTGCCGATGGCGAGCGCGCCCGTCCAGAGGACCTGCGCCTGCTCGCTGATGAGATCCAGACCCTGCTGGAGGTAGTCGGCGATCTGCGTGTCCGAGAGGTTCAGCGGACCGTCGTGCAGCCACACCTGGAACTGATCGAACGCTTCGGTCGAGCGCGCCTGCACGTCGGGAAGCTGAGCCCGCACCTGCCAGACGACGAGCCACATCAATCCGGTGACGATGGCGGCCGTGCCGATCAGCGAGAGAGCGATCGCCAGCCAGCGCGGAAGACCACGTCGCAGCATCCACGAGAACGCCGGCCACAGCAACGCCGTGATGAGGATGCCCACCATCAGCGGGATGACCAGGAGCTTGAGCAGCATCACCAGCCAGATGAAGACGCCGATCGCGGCGGCGATCAGGAGCAGCCGCCAGGCATATCCCGCCGTTATCCGCAGGGGCAGGGGCACCGCCTCGTCGGCCTCGGTCGTCACGGTGCGGTCGGTGGAGACCGGGCGCGGACGGAACAGATCTCGCAGCCGGGGTCGCTGGTCCTCGCTCATCGCCCAAGTCTACGGTCATGCCGTATGCCGTCGGACGCATCTTTCCTCCGAGGGTGGCATGTCGGCGGTCGGAGATAGCCTGGCCGTGTGACCGACACCCTCAGCTCCACCCAGGCACGCCGCATCGCTCTGGCTGCTCAGGGCTTCACCCGCACCCGCCCCGCATCGGTCACGGGCCGGCACGTGCACCGGGTCATGGACCGGCTCGGGGTGCTCCAGATCGATTCGGTCAACGTGTTCGCCCGGTCCCACTACCTGCCGCTGTTCTCGCGGCTCGGCGCATATGAACCCGCTCTCCTCGACCGCGTCTTCCTCTCCCGCACGACCCACTACGTGGAGTACCTCGCGCACGAGGCGACCTTCATCCCGATCCAGGACTGGCCGCTGTGGCGGTTCCGCATGGAGGACTTCCGTCGGCGGTGGGCTGGCGACGACTCATGGATGAGCAGCAACGCGCGCACAGTGCAGTGGGTGCAGGACGAGTTGCGCGCGCGTGGGCCGCTGCGGCCGGCCGACCTCCGCGCCGATGCACCCCGAGAGCGGGGAACGTGGTGGGACTGGGACGATGTGAAGCTCGCCCTCGAACACCTGTGGCGTGTCGGCGACGTCGCGATCAGCGGGCGCCGCGGTTTCGAGCGCACGTATGCGCTGGCCGAGCATGTGATCCCCGACGGCATCCGCTCGGAGGAGGTCTCCCGCGGCGATGCGATTCTCGAGCTGACGCGTCGCGCGGCCCGTTCGAGCGGTGTCGCGACGCAGTCCGACCTCGCAGACTACTACCGGATCCGCGACCGGGCGGCCGTCGCCCGCTCGATCGCCGACCTCGCCGATGCGGGCGAGTTGCGGCCGGTGCAGGTGCGCGGCTGGGAACGTGGCGGGCGTCCGCTCGCGGCCTGGCGGCATCGCGACGCGGTGCTTCCCCGGGGAATCGATGCGGCCGCGATCCTGACCCCGTTCGACCCCGTCGTGTGGTTCCGCGATCGAGCACTCCGCGCGTTCGAACTCGACTACCGCATCGAGATCTATGTGCCGGCGGAGAAGCGTCGGTACGGCTATTACTCCTTGCCCGTCCTCGTCGGCGACCGCATCGTGGCGCGGGTCGACCTCAAGGCCGACCGCGCGACGTCGACGCTGCAGGTCCAGTCCGCCTGGTGGGAACCGCAGGCGCGCCCCGGCGATGCGGAACCGATCGCGGCAGAGCTCACCCTCGCGGCGGAGTGGCAGGGTCTGGAGAACGTCTCGGTCTCCGGCTGGGGCGACGCCACCGATGCCCTGCATGCAGCGCTGGCGAACAGCCGTGCCGTGGGCCGTCATCTGCATGCGCGGGAGAACCGGACGTGAGAAGGGCGCGCTGGTGGCTCATCGGCGGTGCCGCTGGACTCGTCCTGGCCGCCGCGGGCCTGTGGATCTGGCAGTCGACAGCCCATTCGTCCACTCCCGAGGAGGCGGCACTCGACTACCTGCACGCCCTGGAATCCGGCGACCCCGATGCTGTGGCAGCCACCGGGATGAAGGTCTCGACGACCGCCCTCGACGCGTTCGACGCCGCGACCTCACTGATCGAGGATGCCAAGGTCACGCGCGTCCGTGAAGACGCCGACGGAGCATCCGCCGTCGTCGACATCTCCTTCCGCCTCGACGGCGCGTCGCAGGAGGCGCAACTGAGCCTCGGCGCCGTGGAGGACCGTTGGATCGTCGACTCCGCGGGTCTGGGCAGCCTGACCATCGAATCGAGCATCGGCTCCGACGTGGCGATCGGCGACGCGACCATTCCGGCAGGGAAGGGTATTCCGCTGCTGCCTGCGACCTACACCGTGGCTGTCGCGCCGACGACGCTGCTCGACGGCGAGAGCTCGGTGTCGGTGCTGCCCGGCGCGAAGACCACGGCGACGGTCGATGTCGCCGTGCGCCCGGAAGCGACTGCTGCCGCACAGGACAGTCTCGACGAGCTCCTCGAGACCTGTACCGCCCCAGCCACCACGGAGGCGGAGGGCTGCGGAATCCGAATCCCCTGGGGGACGGAGTTCCGCGAGGTGACCGGCATCCGCTATCGGATCGACGAGTCACCGACCATCACGCTGTCCCCAGCCGGTTTCACAGCGGAGGGTGGAGTTCTCGTGGCCACCGTCACCGGGACCGGCCAGAACGGCGAACCTCGCACCACCACGTATCGCACCGACTCCTGGAGCCTGCGCGGCGATGTCTCATTCACCGCCGACGGTCTCGTGCTCTCACCGTGGTGAGAGGGGTCTGGTCAGGCGGAGGTCATCAGAACTGCACGCGCGGTGGCTCGGAGATGGCGCTGCTGTCGGCGACCTCGAAGAACTCCCGCTCGGAGAAGCCCAAGCCCTTCGCGAACAGGTTGTTCGGGAACACCTTGATCTTGGTGTTGAGCTCGCGCACACCGCCGTTGTAGAAACGGCGTGCGGCCTGGATCTTGTCCTCGGTGTCGACCAGTGCCTGCTGCACCTGGAGGAAGTTCGTGCTCGCCTGCAGCTGCGGGTACGCCTCGGCGACCGCGAACAAGCTGCGCAGAGCCTGTTGCAGGTGTCCCTCGGCGATGCCTGCTTCCCCGGGGCCTCCCGCCGACAGCGTCTCGGCACGCGCGCGAGTCACGTTCTCGAAGACGGCCTTCTCATGGGAGGCATATCCCTTGACCGTCTCGATCAGGTTGGGGATGAGGTCGGCTCGTCGCTTCAGCTGCACCGTGATTCCGCTCCACGCCTCATCGACGCGGACGTTCAGCTGCACCAGCGAGTTGTACGTGGCCCACAGATAGATGCCGACGAGCAGGATCACTCCGACAACGATCAGTACCGGCACGAGCCATTCCATCAGAGGCCCACCCTTCCTCGTGTTTCTCTCATCCTAGACGCGCAGCCTGCACGTGGACTGGGCATGCCCGGCGACGACCGCAGACCGATCAGCTGCCGAGGACCCGTTCGAGATAGCGGTTGGCGAATCGACGTTCGGGGTCGAGGCGATCGCGCAGCGTGACGAAATCGTCGAACCGCGGGTACCGCTCCCGGAGCGTCTCCGCGGTCAGCGTGTGGAGCTTGCCCCAGTGCGGGCGTCCCCCGTATTCGTGCATGATCTCTTCGACGGCACCGAAGTACTCCGTGGGGTCGGCTCGCCAGTACCGGTGCACGGCGATATAGGCGCTGGCACGCCCATGGGCCGTCGACAGCCAGCGGTCGTCGGCGGCCGCGAACCGCACCTCGATCGGGAACTCGATCCGCCACCCTCGTCGGTCGATGAGCGCCCGGACCGCCTGGAAGGCGGCCACGGCGTTCTCGGCGGGGATCGCGTACTCCATCTCGCGGAATCTCACGGTCCTGCTCTGGATGAGCACCCGGTGCGACAGCTCGGTGTATTCGCGATCGCCCGTGAGCTTGACGGCGAGCCGGCTGAAGGGGGGAGTGATCGCGGGGATGACCTGGCCCGCCGCGCACACCACGCGATACACGCCGTTCGAGAGCAGGGTCTCATCGACCCATCGCCCGACCGGCGGGAGCGGCTTGCGGACCGTCGCCTCCGGCATGCGCGTCTGGCGCTTGGTCAGGGCCACATCGGTGTGAGGGAACCAGTAGAACTCGAAGTGATCGGCTGCAGCGACGCGCTCGTCGAGGCTGGCCAGCACCTCGTCCAGGGCCACCGGCTCGTCGATCGCGTGCATGACGAACGCGGGCACGCACTGGAGAGTCACCTCGACGATGATGCCGAGCGCGCCGAGGCCCAGCGCCACGGCGGGCAGGAGCTCGCTCTCGTGCTCCTCGTCGATGCGGAGGAACTCGCCGGCCGCCGTGACCATCGTGACACCGACCACCTGGGTCGCGATGCCGCCGTACCCGGCTCCCGTTCCGTGCGTGCCCGTCGATATCGCACCGGCGATCGACTGCCGATCGATGTCGCCGAGATTCTCCATCGCGAGCCCGTAGGGCGCGAGCAGAGCCGGGATGCGGTGCAGCCGAGTGCCGGCGAGCAACGTCACGCGCCCGGTGGCGGCGTCCGCGGAGACGAGGCCCTGCAGGTCGTCGAGCTCGAGCAGGACGCCCGGGGCCACCGCGATGCCCGTGAAGCTGTGACCGGCGCCGACGGCTTTCACCGGCAGCCCGTGCTTGACTGCGGCGATCACCGCGCGCTGCACCCCCTCCGGGCTGCGCGGACGCTCCACACGCACGGGTCTGACCGAGGCCGAGCGGCCCCAGTTCTGCCAGGTGCCGCCGATTCTCGTCACAGGAAGGCCTTTCCCTCGCCGCGGTAGGTCGGCAGCTCGTCGATGATCTCGTCGCCCGAGACCAGGTGGTAACTCTCGATGCGCTCGGCCGGTTCGCCGCTCTTGGCATGGCGGAACCAGACCCGGTCCCCCACACCCAGCGACGTGGCCGTCGGACCCTGGAGCGGTGTCTGCACTTCTCCGGCCGCTTCCCGGGAGAGCGTGTGGAGCCCCTCCGGCCACACGGCACGCGGCTGACGGGACCCGACTGCGGGTCCGGAGGCGATCCAGCCTCCGCCGAGCACGGTGGCGATGTCGACGGCCGGCCGCCGCACCACGTCGAACGCGAACGCCGAGGCTGGAGCAGGTCGGAACGAACGGTACCCGTCGAACAGATGGCCGCCCAGGAGCCCGCTCCCCGCACTCGCCTCGGTGAGGGACTCGTCGCTTCCGGTGAACTCGAGCGATCCGGTGCCACCGCCGTTGAGGATCTCCAGCGGAGCGATCGCGCCGACGGCGGAGACGATGGCTGCCCGGCGTTCCCGCAGTTCATTCCGCGAGCGCGCCTGCACCATCCGGATCAACGGCGCATCGGGGCCGGCGTCGTCGCCCTGGCCCGCGATCTGCGCGTCGTACATCTGCAGTCCGACGAGTCGGAATCCTGGCCGCGCGACAACCTTGCGAGCGAATGCCGCCACCTCTCCGGCGCTGAAGAGCGCCGAACGACGCACGCCGATGTGGCCGAGGAGCGACGAGCGCCAGGAGGCGTCGACGTCGATCGCGACGCGGAGTTCGGGGCGCGACCCCGGGCCGGCGACGCTGTCGATCAGATCGAGATGCACGAGGTCGTCGACCATCAGGGTGATGCGCTGCGCGGCCTGCTCATCGGCGAACAGCCGCTCCAGTCCCCGGCGATCCACGGTCGGATAGCCGAGCATGATGTCTTCGTGAGTCTCGGCGAGCCAGAGCGCTTCCTCCAGCGTGAAGGCGAGGATGCCGTGGAACCCGGGCAGCGCGAGCACGGCATCGAGCACGGAGCGCACGCGCACCGACTTCGAGGCGACACGGATCGGCAGCCCGCCGGCCCGCACCAGAAGGTCCATGGCGTTGTAGCGGAGTGCCTCCCGGTCGATCACCGCAACCGGGGCGGGGAGATGACCGGTCGCGGCGGACAGGCGCGGCCAGTAGCGGGCCGGGTCCTCCCACTCGGGGGCGACCGCGGGCGCACCATGGACGGGGCTCAGTTCGTCGATGAGGTCGAGCACTCCCCCACCCTAAGGCCTCATCGGACTCGGGATCACCCCCTGCGGCACCGCGTCGCATGCGGGCACGGCGATAGGCTGGCGGCGAGGCCCCCGTAGCCCAATGGCAGAGGCAGGCGACTTAAAATCGCTTCAGTCTGGGTTCGAGTCCCAGCGGGGGCACACCGGGGTTCGGCCCCCGCCCTCTCAGTCTGCGACGTCGACGGTTTGCTTCTTCTCGCCCGAGGCCTCACGGATCCTCCGCACGATCAGGACGACGAGTGCGATCGCGATCGCCGAGTACACGACGTAGTCGAGGTAGCCGAGATACTGCTCCAACTGCTCGTGCTGCGTGCCCAGCGCTGCGCCGACGCCCAACAGGAGCGTGTTCCAGAGGCCGCTGCCGATGACCGTGTAGATGCTGAACGTCACGAGGTTCATGCGGGATGCGCCCGCGGGGATCGAGATGAGGCTGCGGACGCCGGGGACCATCCGCCCGACCAGCACGGTCCAACCGCCGCTGCGCACGAACCAGTCCCCTCCCCGCTCGAGGTCGGACCGGCTCACCAGCCGAGTGGCCGCCAGCATGCGCACGGCCCGATCCATGCCGATCGCGGCACCGAGCCCGTACAGCAGCAGCGCACCCAGCAGGGACGCGAGAGTGCTCCAGAAGATCAACCACCCCAGGTTCAGGGCACCGCTCTGGCTGAGATACCCCGCGAACGGCAGGATGACCTCGCTCGGGATCGGGGGCACCAGGACTTCGAGGAAGACCAGCACGCCCACCCCGATATCCCCGAGTGCGGTGAGGACGTCGGCCGCGAATCCGGTGAGCCCGGTGAAGCCGTGATCGGCGGCAGCAGTGAGGACCATCCGCGATCAGCGCCCGAAGATGTCGCCGATACCGGGGATGCCGAGATTGCCGAGTTGCTCGCCCCACCCGCTCGCCGCATCGCCCAGCCCCGACACGGTCTCGCCGGCCGAACCCAGGAGCTCACCGGCTCCTCCCGTGAGCGACTCGACGTCGATGCCGGCGGCCAGGGACTCGACGTCGATGCCCTCCGCCATCGCGCCGAAGTCGACGCCGATGTTCGCGGCCTGCTCCAACAGGGGCCCCGCCACGGTGCTGAGGACGGCCCCGCCCGCCACCACGCCGAGCAATCCGACGGCCGCGCCACCAGCCGCGACCGCCGCACCACCGCTGCCGGCTCCACGCACTCGCGACAGCAGTCCGCGCATCCGGCCCGGCTTCATGGCCTCAGCACGTCCGGCGGCGCGGGCGAGGTCGTCCGCCGACGAGGAC